>NZ_NOZF01000136.1:0-30785 GCF_002258565.1 Rhodococcus sp. 05-2254-6 | reverse complement strand
GATGACGGCGGCCAACGCGAGAATCAGTGCCGCTGTCAGAGTCCACAGCGCGCTCGCGACCTTGGGTAGGGCCGGCCGAGATGGCTCCTGCCGTGGCCGCAACGGTTCGACGGCAACATCGCGCCGCGGTGGTTGCGGACGGGGAGGCATGGGCCTCCGCGATGTCGGGTCGTTCTGTTCTTCGGCCACGGCAGGAGTCTATCCGTCGGTGGGGAGCCCTGCGGTCTCAGCGCAGCACCACCGGCACACCCTCGTACGGGCGCAGCGTCATCGGGAAACTGTTCAGTTCGTCCACCGTGGCGATCTCGTTGTCGTCCGATACGTCGACGGCCGTGGTGCCGGGCACCAGGTGCTTCGACTGGATGGTCGCGCTGATCTCCTCGGACGAGAAGTTGAGCACCGTCGCCTGGATGGTTCCCTGCCCGAGTTCGTGCACCATCACCAGTAGACCCTTGTGCGAGACGGTCGGGATGTCGATCTGCTGGGCGGTGGCGATACCGAACTTCTTGCGCAACTCGATGATTCGCGCCAACTGGCGGGCGAACGACTGTGGATCCGCCAGCTGCTCCGGGAGCGAACCGTACAGGCTGCGCCCGCGGGGGATGCCGGATTCGGAGCGCACGGCCTCGGGGAAGTACCCCATCAGATCGTGTGCGCCGCGGTTGATCCAGCGGGTGTCGCCTTCGCGGATGAGGTCGTCGACCTCCTCGGCATCGATCGGCAGGATGCCCAGAAGATCCCAGCCGGACAGTGCGAACACGCCCGGTTGCAACGCGTTGTACATCGCGAGCAGCAGATGGGCCCGCTTGACCGTCTCGATGTCTCGCTCGTCCATCCGGTCCAAATCGCGGATCCCGAGCGATGCGGTGATCACACTTGCTGTGGTGCAGGCGATTCCGTTGGTGGTGAACGTCCGGTTGTACGGTGCCCAGCGCCCGGTGAGTCGATCGGTCAGCTCACCGCGGATCCGGTCGCCCAGATCGCTGCCCTTGACCGCCTCGCCGCCGTAGGTGAACTCGTCCTCGGCGTGCAGGGTGGCGAAGTGGATGAGCTCGAACGTCATCTCGTCGTGGTTCTGCAACGCGTGCACCAGAGATGCCGTGTCGACGCCGTGATCGCGCGCCAGAGTCATGGTGAGCCTGAGAAACTCGGTGTTTCCCATGACGAGCGCGTGCTGATAGGCCGGGCGATTGATGAAGTCGTACGACAGGTCGGCACCGTTTTCACCCATGGCCTTGATGTCGTCGATCGTCAGGTTCAACTCCTGGAAGGTGAACCCGCCCATCTTGCGCACCACGCTGGCGATCAGGTGGTTCGCCGCCTCGGACAGCGGGTGGCCCTCGGACCAGCCCGGCCCTTCGGCTCGACGCTCGACACCGAGAAAACCGTTGGCGTCCAACCGCAATGCGCCCGCACCCAGATCGGCGATGGAGTGGCACGCGTCGCCGATCACCAGTCGCATGCCGGCGAAGGAGGGATCGAGCCAGTTGATCGACGGCTGACCGGCCTTGAAGTAGTGCAGGTACACCCAGCGACGCTCGACGCCGTCGATGCCGACGACGGGAGGTGTTGCGCTCCAGTTGGTTTCCTTCACACCGAGCTCGTAGAAGATCACGCGCTGCAGCTGGCCGATGATGTATCCGGCACGGGCGAGATTGGCCTCGGCCTCGGCGTCGATGTTCTGCGAATCGGCTCCGGCCCGCACTCGTGGCAACAGATGCCAGTCCTGCGGTTCGATCTCGACCATGTGGTAGATGCCGGGGTAGTCGGCCACGGCCATCTCGGCGAGCCGGAAGTCCGCACCTTTACCGGTGTGTCCGGGCACGATGTCGTCGATCACGATGCCGTCGTACGCCGACGCCACCACGCAGAGGCGTCGGAACTCCTCTTCCGATCCAAACGCGGGGTCGATCTGCATGCCGATGCGGTCGAAGTGGCCGTCGACCGAGGGAGTCGGACGCCAACCGTGGATGCCGCCGGCCACCTTCACCGGGCCGGTATGCACTGCGGTGACACCGATTTCGGAAAAGGCCTGCCACAGCTTCTCGTCACCGAGTGTGCTCAGGAAGCTCGTCTGCGGGGCGTTGATCACCGAGATGGGATACGCGGTGAACCACACCGGTGCGCGCTCGACGGCGGCGCGAGGATCGGGGTCGGCATACGGGTTCTGCCACATGCTGCCCTTGCCCGACAGCTGCTCGGCGATGAGCTTGGCGTCGCGCAGCATCGACTGTTCGGTGAGCCAGTCCACGTACTCGGGATTCGAGGCCACCGGTTCGCTGTCGGGTGTGGGGTTGCTGCTCCTGTTGGCGCGACGCACCGAAGGTCGAAGTGGTTTCGGCCGAGCCGGATAGAACTTCTCGTCATAGGTGATCTCGCTCGGTTCGTGCTGCACTTCGGGATCCATGTGCCTCCGTAGCCTCGCTTTTCCTCAACCCTACGTAGGGCGCGGCCGATCCGCAGGGTTGTGGTTCCCCTGATCGGCGACCGGTGAAACCTGGCTCACCGACCGGTGAAACCTACTCCGAACTACATCGATGTGATTTTTCAGGGGCGTTTTCCTTCGATATGCGAACGTCATCGAATCGAGACCGCCTGGTGTGGAATGTCTGATTCCGATAGGACATAGTGAGTTGAGTACCAACTGACCCATCTGTCACATCAGACTCATGAGTCACATCCCCTTCAGCTACAGGAGTTGTTCATGCGACGTCTTGCCCGCACATCGATCCTGGCCTCGACGGCCGCTCTGGCCGCCGCCATCGGTGCGGTTGCCCTCGCACCGGCCGCATCGGCCGAACCTGCCCCCGAACCCGTCGGCCCGCTCGGCTCGGTGGTTCTCGAAAGCCCCGACCTGGTGGTGACCATGGCCGCCGTCTGCGACATCACGGTCGAGGACGCACCCGAGGGCGGCGTCGTCGCACTCCAGGTCAAGGTGGACAACGTCGGTGCGGACGACGCGTCGAACGTCAACGTCAACTACGGCGCACTGCCGGGCGTGCAGGGCCAGAACACCGAGACGACCATCGAGGCAGGCGAAGCCGCCACGTACACCGTGCCGTCGGTCGATCGTGAATGGATGGCCCGCCCCGCCGGTGCCGCAGCCTTCGCCAGCGCACTCGATGCGAACTTCCTCGACAACATCACCGGTGGACTGCTCACCCACAGCTGCATCCCCGCCCCGCCCGCTGAAGATGCAGGCGAGTAGCCCGCACTGACTTTCTCCCCGCTGCGCCGCGACGATCCTCGTGATCGTCGCGGCGTACTGCTGTGGAGGGGCTTCGCCCCACGTGCACGAAACCTCGTAGCAGGGGTCGAGTTTTCGCTCACATGCGGCGCAGCCGCTCCCACGGGAACAAAGTCGCCACACCCTCCGTTGTGCAGGTCAGCAGCCTTGAGTGGATGAGGCTCAAGTTGGAAGTTGACGCGACAAGACGCGTTGTGCAAACTTGAGCGGAGTTCGCTCACCCAGGGACTGAACCCCAGCACTAACAGGAGGAAACATTATGGCTCGTGCGGTCGGTATCGACCTCGGGACCACCAACTCGGTCGTGTCCGTCCTCGAGGGCGGCGAACCGGTTGTCGTCGCCAACTCCGAGGGATCACGCACCACCCCGTCGATCGTCGCTTTCGCCAAGAACGGTGAAGTGCTGGTCGGCCAGCCCGCGAAGAACCAGGCGGTCACCAACGTCGACCGCACGATTCGCTCCGTGAAGCGCCACGTCGGCACGGACTGGACCGTGGAGATCGACGGCAAGAAGTACACCCCGCAGGAGATCTCCGCGCGCACGCTGCAGAAGCTCAAGCGCGACGCCGAGGCCTACCTGGGCGAGGAAATCACCGACGCGGTCATCACCGTTCCCGCGTACTTCGAGGACGCACAGCGCCAGGCCACGAAGGAAGCCGGCCAGATCGCCGGCCTCAACGTCCTGCGCATCGTCAACGAGCCCACCGCGGCAGCTCTCGCATACGGCCTGGACAAGGGCGACAGCGAGCAGACCATTCTCGTGTTCGACCTCGGTGGCGGCACGTTCGACGTCTCGCTGCTGGAAATCGGCGACGGCGTCGTCGAGGTCCGCGCGACGTCCGGCGACAACCACCTCGGTGGCGACGACTGGGACGAACGCATCGTGACCTGGCTCGTCGACAAGTTCAAGGCTCAGAACGGCATCGATCTGACCAAGGACAAGATGGCGCTGCAGCGTCTGCGTGAGGCGGCCGAGAAGGCGAAGATCGAACTGTCCTCCGGGCAGAGCACCTCGATCAACCTCCCGTACATCACGGTCGACGGCGACAAGAACCCGCTGTTCCTCGACGAGCAGCTCAGCCGCTCGGAGTTCCAGAAGATCACCTCCGACCTGCTCGACCGCACCCGTGCGCCGTTCCAGGCAGTGGTCAAGGACTCCGGCATCGCCGTCAAGGACATCGACCACGTCGTGCTCGTCGGTGGTTCGACGCGTATGCCCGCCGTCTCCGAGCTGGTCAAGGAGCTCTCCGGTGGACGCGAGCCCAACAAGGGCGTCAACCCGGACGAGGTCGTGGCCGTCGGTGCTGCACTGCAGGCCGGTGTCCTCAAGGGTGAGGTCAAGGACGTTCTGCTCCTCGACGTCACGCCGCTGTCCCTCGGCATCGAGACCAAGGGTGGCGTGATGACCAAGCTCATCGAGCGCAACACCACCATTCCGACGAAGCGCTCCGAGACCTTCACCACCGCTGACGACAATCAGCCCTCGGTGCAGATCCAGGTCTTCCAGGGTGAGCGCGAGATCGCCTCGCACAACAAGCTTCTCGGCTCCTTCGAGCTGACCGAGCTGCCCCCGGCTCCTCGCGGCGTCCCGCAGATCGAGGTCACCTTCGACATCGACGCCAACGGCATCGTGCACGTCACGGCCAAGGACAAGGGCACCGGCAAGGAGAACACGATCAAGATCCAGGACGGCTCCGGTCTGTCCAAGGAAGAGATCGACCGCATGGTCGCCGACGCGGAAGCTCACGCAGACGAGGACAAGGCTCGTCGCGAAGAGGCCGAGGTCCGCAACCAGGCCGAGTCCCTCGTCCACCAGACGGAGAAGTTCGTCAAGGACAACGAGGACAAGGTCGACGCCGAGCTCAAGGGACGCGTCGAAACCGCCATCGCCGACGCCAAGACGGCTCTCGCGGGCAGCGACATCTCGGCAGTCAAGACCGCCGTGGAGAAGCTCTCGACCGAGTCGCAGGCTCTCGGCACCGCCATCTACGAGGCTCAGGCCAAGGAGCAGGGCGGCGCAGAGGGTGGCGCGCAGGCCGCTGACGACGGTGTCGTCGACGCAGAGGTTGTCGACGAGCCCGCCGACGACACGGACAAGAAGTGACGTCGGAGAACACCGAGCAGGAACCGGTCACTTTCGTGGACAAGCGAAAGATCGATCCCGAGACCGGTGAAGTACGGGAAGGTGACGCAGTTCCGGAGCCCCTGGTGGGCACCGGGGCTGCGCCCCAGCCCGACTCGGTGGACGAAGGGACCGTCGACGGCGACGTAGTGGAAGACCCGCGTGACACGCAGGTTGCAGAGCTCACCGCAGATCTGCAGCGCGTCTCCGCGGAGTACGCCAACTACCGGCGTCGCACCGATCGTGAGAAGCAGACCGGAGCGGAGAACGCGAAGGCGTCCGTCGTCTCGCAGCTTCTTCCGGTTCTGGACGACCTCGAGCGAGCCCGCCAGCACGGCGACCTCGAAACCGGACCGCTCAAGGCAGTGGCAGACAAGTTGGCAGGGGTGTTCTCGAACATCGGCCTGACCACTTTCGGAGCCGAGGGCGACGCCTTCGACCCGGCCATCCACGAGGCCGTCTCCCATGAGGGCGACGGCAGCAGTCCGGTCGTCGGAACGCTGATGCGTCCGGGCTACAAGCTCGGTGAGCGCGTCCTGCGGACCGCGATGGTCGGCGTCGTGGACAGTGCAACACAAGAATCGGATGCACCCGCGTCCGACGAGCAGTAGAGAAATAGCGCGAGAGGAGGAAACGCCCGGTGAGCCAGCGGGAGTGGATCGAGAAGGACTTCTACAAGGAGCTGGGCGTTTCCTCCAGCGCGACTGCAGAAGAGATCAAGAAGGCGTACCGAAAGTTGGCCCGGGACAACCATCCCGACGCCAACCCCGGTAACGCCTCGGCCGAGAACAAGTTCAAGGCGGTCAGTGAGGCGCACGCCGTCCTCGCCGACCCGGCCAAGCGCAAGGAATACGACGAAGCACGAAAGCTGTTCGCCTCCGGTGGTTTCGGTAACCGTGGCGGAGGTGGATTCTCGCCCGGCGCAGGCGGATTCGGCGGCGGTGGACAGACCTTCGATGTCGGCGACATCTTCGGCCAGGGCGGCGGCGACGGCGGAATCGGTGACCTGTTCGGTGGCCTGTTCAACCGCGGCGCGCAGCAGCGTCCGCAGAACAATCGACCCCGACGCGGTAGTGACGTCGAAACCGAGACCTCGCTGCAGTTCCGTGAAGCGGCACAGGGCGTCACGGTCCCCCTGCGATTGACCAGCCCGTCCTCGTGCACCACCTGCCACGGCAGCGGTGCGAAGCCCGGAACCAGCCCGCGGGTGTGCCCCAAATGCAACGGCCAGGGTGTCGTCAACAGAAACCAAGGCGCGTTCGGCTTCAGTGAGCCGTGCGACGACTGCCGCGGTACCGGATCCATCATCGACGACCCGTGCGTCGACTGCCGCGGCACCGGAGTGCAGAACCGCACCCGCACCATCACCGTGCGCGTCCCGGCCGGCATCAGCGACGGCCAGAAGGTCCGGCTCGCCGGTCAGGGCGAAGCCGGCTTGCGCGGAGCACCGTCCGGCGACCTGTTCGTCACCGTTCGGGTCAAGCCCGACAAGGTGTTCGGCCGAACAGGCGACGACCTGACGGTGACCGTTCCGGTGAGCTACGGAGAACTGGTGCTCGGCACCACGCTGTCGGTGCCCACCCTCGAAGGGCGAGTCGGAGTGAAGGTGCCACCGGGCACCGTCGACGGCCGAGTGCTACGTGTGCGTGGACGCGGTATCCCGAAGAAGTCCGGCACCGGCGACCTGATGGTGACCGTCAAAGTTGCCGTCCCGCAGAAACTCGACGATGCTGCTACCGACGCTCTGAAGAACTATCTGGAAGCCGAGAAGGCCAGCGGATTCGACCCGCGGGCCGGGTGGGCAGGTGTGTGATGTCGGTCCCTCCCGAGGGCGGATCCACGAAAGCTGGTGGCGGGCAAGCTGATCCCGACGCCCAGGTCTTCGTGATCTCCGTCGCAGCACAGTTGGCAGGTATGCACGCGCAGACGCTGCGTACCTACGACCGGCTCGGGCTCGTCACCCCGCATCGCACCACCGGCGGCGGTCGACGCTACTCACCGCGTGACGTCGCTCTGCTTCGTGAAGTGCAGCGACTCTCACAGGACGAGGGCGTCAACCTCGCCGGCATCAAGCGAATCATCGAACTGACCAATCAGGTCGAGGCACTGCAGGCCCGGGTCTCCGAACTGGCTCAGGATCTGGCCAACGTGCACGCCAGCTATCGCCGCGACCTGGTGCCGATTCAACGCAACGCCCTGGTGGTCTGGAAACCGCGCCACCAGCGCTGAATTCGGGGGTTCGCCCTTCACTGTTCACCCCAACCTTCGCCCTTCACTGTTGGCAAACGCGCGCGCGTTCGTCAGGTGCGCGCGGATTCGCCGGCGATCGGTCACTATTTCCCGCGCATTCGGCAAACGCGCGCGCTTTTGCGGCGTCGACCGGGGGGCGTCGTCGGCGGCGACCCTGGCGGCGATTGGGCATCTGAGGTCGGGTCGGTCCGCGGTTGTTGAGCCCGGGTCTCTGCTGCACACGTCCTCGCACACGCGCGCGTTCGTCAGGTGCGCGCGGATTCGCCGGCGATCGGTCGCTATTTCGCGCGCGTTCGGCAAACGCGCGCGCTTTTGCGGCCTCGGCCGGGGGCGTCGGGCTTAGACCGTGGGCGTTGGCGGCGAACCTGGTGCCGGGCTGCGCCGCCGGAGTCAGCCGTGCACTGGAGTCGGGTGGCGGGTCTCAGCGGCGCAGCTCCTCGCAAACGCGTGCGCGTTCGTCAGGTGCGCGCGGATTCGCCAGCGATCGGTGGCTATTCCGCGCGCGTTCGGCAAACGCGCGCGCTTTTGCGGCCTGGACCGGGCGACAGGCCTGGACCGGGCGACAGGCCTCGACCGGGGCGACGGCATCGACCCCCGCGCGTGTGTGCGAGGTATTTCGCGTCGGCCCCTATCCTGGTTCACATGCAGGCGTGGAGTTCGACGGTTGTTCAGTATCATCGCCTTCGGAACGATCTTGCGGTGATCAGACTCGAAGGCGATGCTGTGCCGTTTCAGGCAGGCCAGTCGGTGTCGGTCACGGTTCCCCAGAACGCTGCTCTGACGCGGCGATACTCACCGGCGCTGCCGCCTTCGCGAGACGGGAAGCTGGAATTCCATGTTCGAGCCGTTCCGGCCGGTTGGGTGAGCGGTTCGATCGTCAACGAGACGCGGCCCGGTCATGTGTGGCAGATCAGCGATCCGCGGGGCAGTCTGCATGTCGACGATTCGGGGCGCGGCGTCGTGATGATCGCGGGCGGCACCGGCCTCGCTCCGTTGCGCGCGATTCTGCTCGACCTCACTCGCCGCCCACAGCCGCCGAACGTGACGCTGTTCGTCGGCGGCAAGTCGCCACGTGATCTGTATGCCGGCGACATGCTGTGGTTGATGGCGGCGGAGTTGCGGTGGTTGACGGTGGTACCTGTCGTCGACCAACTGCACGAGCCGTGGGCGTCGGATCGATGGAACGACCGCATTCATGCCGAGATCGGTTCCAGCGCAAAGTTTTTCGAGCCCGAGCATTGTTGGGAGGGCAGTGTGGCCGACGTCGTCGCCACGCAGGGGCCGTTCCCGGATCGCCAGATTCTGGTCTGTGGCTCGCCGGGAATGGAAGCGGCGACCGTGCGCGCGCTCGTCGAGATCGGCACACCACTCGACGCCATCCGCCGCTGAAGCGGGAAGCCCAGCAATCAGGGCAGCTGCAGAATCCGTCGTAGATGCGCCAGGTCTTCGGCGGATACCGTCGTGAATTCCGGCGGCGGGGCGTCGGCGATCGCTCGGGCCTTCGCGGCGAGCCGGCGTCCGGCATCGGTGAGTCCGATGATGCGGCGTCGGCGATCGTCGGGATCCTCGGTGCGCATCACCAAGTCGCGTTTCTCGAGCTCGCGAACGTTGAGGGATATGTACGGCGCATCGGACGCAAGAATCTCGGCCAACTCGGTCACCGTCCGATCGCCCGTGAGCAACTTGGTGAGCAGCTTGGCTCGGAGGAAGCTCATCCCGGTGGCGTCGGCGACGGCTCGGCGGGTGTCGTGCTTCTCGAGCATCAGCGCGCGCATCTCGCGCCAGACGAGGGCTGCCTCCGAGTCGGTCATACGAGCACCGGTTGGTCGATTCGATCGGCGGTCGAGCGGGCCCACCTGCCGGTGGTGACCACGGCGAGCACGGTGACGACCACGCCCGCACCCGCGATGACGAACCACGCCGGAACTGCTGCGGCGGTGAAGCCGTCGGAGATCTCGCCGACGATGCTCGCCGTGACGATGGATCCGACGACGGCCACGCCGAGTGATTGACCCACCTGCCTGCTCGTCGACGCGATGGCGGATGCCACTCCGGCCTGACTGCGCGGCATTCCGGACACCGCGGTGTTGGTGATCGGGGCGTTGACCATGCCGAAGGATATTCCGAAAATCACGTACGCCACCGCAAGCCACGCGAACGACGTCGTCGGAGTCAGTCGGGTGAGCATCAGCGCCGAGGCCACGAAGCCGATTCCGGCGATGAGCAGCGGGATACGCGCTCCGAGGGTGCCGACGATGCGACCGGAGATCGGCGCGAAGATCAGCGTCATCAACGCCATCGGCAGCGTGTACAGACCGGCGTGCAGTGGTGAGTACCCGCGCACGTCCTGCAGGTAGAGGGTGTTGAGGAACAGGAATCCGCCGAGAGAAGCGAACGCGCACATCGCGATCACCGTCGCTCCGCTGAACGGCGCGCTCCGGAAGAACTTCAGTTGGATGAGCGGTTCCTCGATTCGCGACTCGACCACCAGCAGCCCGACGAGAGAGCCGACGGCGACGGCACCGGTGAACACGATCAGCGGCGATCCCCACCCCTTCGCGGGACCTTCGATGATGGTGAACACCAGGGACACGAGGAACGCGAAGATGAGGAACTGGCCGGCCGGATCGAACTTGCGTGAGTGCTCGGCTTTGGATTCCGGCACGAATTTCAATGTCATCGCCAGAGCGAAAAGCCCGACGGGGATGTTGATCCAGAAGATGGATTGCCAGCCCGCACCGGTGACGAGGATGCCGCCCAGCGCCGGGCCCGCCGACATCGAGATTCCGACGACGGCACCCCACATTCCGATGGCCCCCGCACGTTCTTTCGGATCGGTGAAGGTGTTGGTGATGATCGACATCGCGACAGGATTCATCATCGAGCCGCCGACAGCCTGCAGCATGCGGAAGGCGATGAGCCAGCCCAGCGACGGTGCAATGCTGCACAGCAGGGAGCCGAGGACGAACGTTCCGGTGCCGATCAGAAAGAAGCGCTTGCGGCCGTACTTGTCGGCCATGGAGCCGCCGAGCATCAGCAGTGATGCCACGACCAGCGTGTATGCGTCGATGATCCACTGCAGACCCGATACCGACGCGTTCAGATCTGCGCGCATCGACGGCAGTGCGACGTTGACGATCGTGTTGTCGGTGCTGACGAGAAACAGACTCAAGCAGCAGATGCCGAGCACGAGATACCGGTGTCGTCGAGTCAACTCGGCCACGTTCACCTCCGCGATAATGCTTGTACTTCTATAACTATTACATGAGTACTCCTAAATTGTTCGACGAGCAAGTGAGATGCGGGCAGGGCGCGCCCGATAGGGTGTGTGTCACAGACTTGCTCGACTCCGAATTGCTTGCTCGGTGAATGGAGAACAACAGTGGCTTCCGAGATCGCACCAGGCGACCTGGTTCAGGCGTCCGGGCATGCAGGCCCGTGGAAGGTGCTCGAGATCCGTCAGGGTCTGGCGTTGCTCGAGCATCACGACGGTCATCGGTTGTCGGTACGTACCACCACGGTCGAGGTGGTGCGGAAGGCGTCGAACAGTGAGAGTTCGGCCCGGCAGGCCGAGGCGGAGACCGACAGTCCCTCACTGTTCGACGAGAGCTGACCTACCGCTTTCTGCCGTCGACGGCGTACTTGATGCGCAGCGACTTCGAGATCTGCTTGTATTCCCGCAGCTTCTCGCTGCGAGCACGGGCGTCCTGCCTCGACATCGACCAGGCATTCTCCCGCAACAGTTTTCGGTAGTTGCCCAGTCGTCGTTCGGTGAGCTCACCCGCGTCGACGGCGGCAAGCACCGCACAGCCGGGTTCGTGTTCGTGCGCGCAGTCACCGAACCGGCACAGTGCGGCGAGTTCGTCGACGTCGGAGAAGGCGCTCGCCACAGCGTCTTCCGATCCTTGCACGCCCACCGAACGCAAGCCCGGGGTGTCCAGCAGCACCAGGGCAGAGGACGGGATCGGCACCAATTCTCGACGCACCGTCGTATGCCTGCCTTTGCCGTCGGCCGACCGGGTGGCACCGGTTTCCAGAACCGAACCACCCAACAGAGCGTTGCCGAGCGTCGACTTTCCGGATCCCGACGGCCCGATCAAAGCCACCGTGCCGCGCAGATGTGCTGTCAGTGAGTCGATTCCGCTACCGACGACCGCGCTGGTGCTGCACACCTCCACACCCGGCGCGGCGGCCAGCACCAACTCCTTTGCGACGCTACCGCTGTCGGTCTTGGTGATCGCGACCACGGGAACGGCGCCGCTGCCCCAGGCGAGGGTGATGTAGCGCTCGACGCGACCGAGGTCGAGGGCGGTGTCCGACGCCACCGTGACGACGACGGTGTCGACGTTGGCTCCGAGAACCTGTGTGTCGGAGGTGGATCCGGCGGAGGCGCGTTCGATGGCCGTGCGGCGAGGGAGGGTAGCGGCGAGCCTGAACGAGTCCAGTGTCACCCAATCTCCGGTGCAGATACCGGTGCCGGTGCAGCGGACGATGCCGCTGTCGGTGACGGCGTCGAATTCACCTCGGTCGACGCGAACGACGCGGGCGAGAGTTGTTTTCTGGGAGAGCTTTTCGAATTCGGTCAGCCAGTGCTGATCGAGGCCGTAGTCGTCGAGTGGAGACATGCGAGGTCCTTGGGGGAGGAGGAACGGGGGCTCGGGTCCGTCGATGTCCGGGTGGCCACGATGCCACCTCCTCACTGTCTCGATGCACGAAAAAACCGTCGACGGCAAAGTAGCAGCCGTCGACGGTGTCGGGAAAGCGATTTATCGGCTGAGGTTGGTGCCCTCCGCCGGCGCTGCGAGTGCGGTCAGGAAGGAGCGGGCCCAGCGATCGACGTCGTGCGCGAGCACCTGCCTGCGCATGGCACGCATGTGGCGTTTGCCTGCCTCGGGTTCCTGCTCCAGTGCGCCGATGATCGCGTCCTTCACGCTGTCCAGGTCGTGTGGGTTGCAAAGGTACGCCTGGCGCAGTTCTGCTGCGGCACCGGTGAATTCGCTGAGCACCAGAGCGCCACCGAGGTCGCTGCGGCAGGCCACGTACTCCTTGGCGACGAGGTTCATGCCGTCACGCAGCGGAGTGACCAGCATGACGTCGGCAGCGACGAAGTAGGCCAGCAGGTCGTCGCGGGGGATCGGCCGGTGCAGGTAGTGCACCACGGGGTGGCCCACCTGGCCGTACTCGCCGTTGATGCGGCCGACCTGCTGCTCGATTTCGCCGCGCATGGCGACGTAGCTCTCGACGCGTTCCCGGCTGGGTGTCGCCAACTGCACGATGACGTTCTCGGCGGGATCGACGCGGCCCTCTTCGAGCAGTTCGCGAAACGCGTTGAGCCGAACGTCGATTCCCTTGGTGTAATCGAGTCGATCGACGCCGAGCATGATGCGCTTCGGGTTGCCCAGATCCTTGCGCAGTTGCTTCGCGCGATCCCGGACGGCCTTGGAGCGAGACTTGGTGTCGAGATCACCGGAATCGATGGAGATCGGGAACGCGCCGACCCGCACGGTTCGGAAGCCGACCTGCACGACGCCCAACTTGGACCGCACTCCCACGGTTCCGCGGGACGTGGTTCCCCCGGCGAGGCGTCGGGCGAGGTAGAGGAAGTTCTGCGCGCCGCCGGACAGATGGAAACCGATGAGGTCGGCACCGAGCAGCCCTTCGACGATCTCGGTGCGCCACGGCATCTGCATGAACAGCTCGATCGGCGGGAACGGGATGTGCAGGAAGAACCCGATGGTCAGGTCGGGGCGTAGCATCCGCAGCATCTTCGGAACGAGCTGGAGCTGGTAGTCCTGGATCCACACCGTCGCGCCCTGTGCTGCAGCCTCGGAGGTCTTCTCGGCGAAGCGGCGGTTGACTTCGACGTAGGCGTTCCACCAGTCGCGGTCGTACTCCGGCTTGACGATGACGTCGTGATAGAGCGGCCACAGCGTCGCGTTGGAGAAGCCCTCGTAGTACTGGGTGTATTCCTTCTCGCTGATCGTGACCGGACGCAGTTGCAGGCCGTCCTCGACGAACGGCTCGACGTCGATGTCCGAGACACCGACCCACCCCACCCAGGCACCCTTGTTGGCGCGCAGGATCGGTTCGAGAGCGGTGACCAACCCGCCTGGGCTTCGCTTCCATCGTGTGCTTCCGTCCGGAACCTTTTCCAGATCGACCGGCAACCGGTTGGCTACGACGACAAAATCCGAACCCTGCGAGGCGTCAGCCACAACTGTCCAATCCGCTTGTAGATCTCTGGGGGAGCCAGTCCTGCGAAGGTGCTACTCGCTTTCGCCCTTCACAACAGGATCTATACCCAACATCGACAGCAACATGCGGCATTCGTCGGCATCGGTTGCGTAGGCCGCGACGACGCGCTGAGCCTGGCTGGCCGTCTCGTACTCGAGTGGGACGATGTCTTCGTCGGCGATGTCGTTGTCGGTCGAAGTCTTGGCAGGCATGGTGTTCTCCGTACTCTCTGCTGGGCTTACACGGTGTTCGTTGGTCCCGACTCTATGTAAATGTGGCGTCCCATCGCCACTTCCCGATGCCATAGGCTGCAGCAAATGACCGATTCTGTGCCGCTCCGCCATGCTCGGACAGTGGTGGAGGAGCCTTCTCCGGCCACCGGCTCCGCGATTCTGCGACGCACCGTCCGACGCCATCGCACCCGACTGATCGTCTCGTCGCTGCTGTTCGGAGTGCATCAACTGTGCGAGACGATGGTCCCGGTGGCGATCGGACTCATCGTCTCGCGTGCCATCGACACCGGTGATGTGACGGCGATGATCGTCTCGCTGGTCGGTCTGGCGGCCTTGTTCGTCACCCTGTCGTATGCGTGGCGGATCGGTGCCCGCATCATCGTCGTCGCCATCGAGCGGGAGGCGCATCTGGTGCGCGTGGAGGTCGCCGGTCGTGTCCTCGATCCGCGGGGTGTACGTACCGAGCTGTCGGCGGGGGAGTTGCTGACGGTCTCGACGTCCGACGCCGAGAAGGAGTCGTGGATCCTCGATCTGATCGCGCGGGTCTTCGCGTCGGCCGTCGCGGTCGTCGCATCGGCTGTGGCGTTGTTGATCATCGACGTTCCCCTGGGCCTTGCCGTCGTGATCGGGACCCCGGTCATCTTGATCGCGCTGCAGCGCCTCGCTCCACTGCTCACCCGCGCAGCCACCGCCCAGCAGGCCCGGATCGCCGGTGTGTCGGGTATGGCCACCGATCTGGTCAGCGGTGTCCGGCCGCTGCGTGGCATCGGTGCCGAGAACGCCGCGACCGAGCGATTCGTGACGTCGAGCCGAACGGCATTGGCGGCGACTCTGAAGCTGGCTCGCGCGAACAACGTCTATCAGGGCTTGTCGGCAACGGTCAACGCATTGCTGGCCGTCGGGATCGCCGGTACCGCCGGCTGGTTCGCGCTGCAGGGCCGAATTTCGGTCGGTGAGTTTATCACCGTCATCGGCCTTGCCCAGTTCGTCATCGAACCCCTGACCGGGTTGGCGAGGATCCCCGGCGTCGTGGCGATGGTGCGCGGATCGGCCGATCGGTTGGCCCTGGTGCTCGGTGCGGAACACGTTCTACCGCAGTCGAAATCCGCGGTGCCCGCGCGGACCGATCTCGGTGTCGACAGCGTTCGATTCCGATCGCTCGACGGCCTCACCTTCCGGGCAGAACCAGGCGAGATGCTCGGCGTGGTCGCCTACCGACCGCAGGACGGAGAGGCGCTCGCCGCGCTGCTGTCCGGTCAGATCTCCGACGCCGACTACACCGGATCTGTTCGCGTCGGCGGCATTCCGGCGGGAGAGATCGATCTTCGACGCTCCCGCGAGACCGTTCTCGTCGAGCCGCACCTCACCGACCTGTTCGCCGGAACCGTCCGCAGCAACGTCACCGCCGGGCGGGAGCGGCCCGACGCCGAACTCGACCGAGTGCTCCAGGCATCCGCGGCCACCGACGTCGTCGAATTGCACGAGGCGGGTCTCGATCACGCCGTCACCGACCGCGGAGCCAGCCTGTCCGGCGGCCAACGCCAGCGAGTGGCGTTGGCGCGAGCGCTGTCGGTCGACGCCCCGGTCCTGGTACTGCACGACCCCACCACCGCCGTCGACGCCGTCACCGAGCACGCCATCGCCCGCGGCATCGCCGAGCTCCGGCACACCGAAAGAAGCTCGCAGACAACGATCCTCATCACCACCAGCCCTGCGCTGCTGTCGGTGACCCATCGCGTTCTCGTCGTCGACGACGGCCGCGTCGTCGCCGAGGGAACGCACCACGATCTCGCGTCCTCGGACTCGCAGTACAAGGACGCGGTGCTGCGATGACCACCCCCGAACTTCTTCCGATCGCCACCGGAGCCCGATCCGGTCGCTGGTTGCTGGAACAGCTGAAACTACGACGGGTGCGTACGGCGGTCACGCTGCTCCTCGGCGCACTTGCGGCGGCGATGTCGCTGGTGCCGGTCTATGTCTTCGGGGTCCTGGTCGACCGCGTCCGCGACGGGGCCGACTCGTCGACGATCATCGGGGTTGTCGTCGTGATCTCGGTGGCCGCAGTGATCGGCGGCATCGTCACCGGTTTCAGCGGCTACCTCATCAGTACGTTGGGTGAGGGCATTCTGGCGTCGCTGCGCGAGGCCGTCGTGCGCCGCGCGCTGCATCTGCCGGTGGCCACGCTCGAGCGAGTGGGCAAGGGCGACTTGCTCTCCCGGGTGGGCGACGACGTCGCGGTGATGGCCAAGTCGATCGGTGAGGTGATCCCGCAGCTCGTCGGCGCGTTCCTGCTCGTGTGCCTGAGCACGATCACGATGCTCGGCATCGACTGGCGGCTGGGCCTGGCGGGGCTCGTCGCGCTGCCGATGTACGTCCTCGCGCTGCGCTGGTATCTGCCCCGCTCGGCACCGAAGTACGCGGCCGAGCGCGTGGCGATGGGCGAGCGAGCGCAGTCCTTCGTCAGCAGCATGCAGGGCGCAAAAACCGTTCGTGCGTACGGACTCGAGTCGGCGCACCTGAGCGAGATCGACAGAGCGTCGGCGAAGGCCCGCGACATCGGCGTCGATGTGTTCCGCTTGTTCACCCGATTCGGATCTCGAAGCAATCGCGCCGAATGCGTCGGACTCTCGGTGATCCTGTTGGCCGGATTCTTGCTGGTGCGAGGCGATCACGTCACCGTCGGTGAGACGACCGCTGCGGCGCTGCTGTTCCACCGACTGTTCAATCCGATCGGCACCCTGCTGTTCACGTTCGACGACATCCAGTCCGCGGGAGCCTCGTTGGCCCGGCTCGTCGGCGTCATCGACATCCCCGACGAGCGACCCGTCGGCGACGGTTCCGTGCCGTCCGACGCCACCTTGGACGTCACCGATCTGCGGCACGAGTACGAGTCCGGCCACGAGGTTCTGCACGGAGTGAACCTGCGGGTCGGCGCAGGGGAGACCGTCGCTCTCGTCGGATCCACCGGCGCAGGCAAATCCACGATTGCAGCGATCGCGGCAGGCTCGATGGCGTCGACATCGGGGACAGTTCGTGTCGGCGGCGCATCACTGGATGCGCTGGGCAGTGAGGGCCTGCGGCGACACGTCGCGATAGTCAGCCAGGAAGTGCACGTGTTCGCCGGCCGATTGATCGACGACGTGTTGCTTGCCGCCCCGGATGCCGGTCGTGACGACGTCGAAGCCGCACTACGCACCGTCGGTGCCTGGTCGTGGGTCGAGGCGCTCCAGAACGGCCTCGACACCGCTGTCGGCGAGGGCGGACGCCAGTTGACCGCGGCTCAGTCGCAGCAATTGGCCTTGGCACGTTTGGTTCTCGCCGACCCGGCCGTCGCGGTGTTGGACGAGGCCACCGCGGAGGCGGGCAGTTCCGGTGCGCGAGATCTCGAAGCTGCGGCCGAGGCAGCGACCAGGGGGCGCAGCACGTTGATCGTCGCGCATCGGCTGACTCAGGCTGCTGCCGCCGACCGCGTGGTGGTCCTCGAACACGGCAGAATTCTGGAACAGGGCCCGCACGAGGAGCTGGTCGCGGCCGGTGGACGATACGCACAGCTGTGGGAGGCGTGGCAGGGTCGCTGATTGCTTTAGCAATTTGCCTAAAGCTATTAGGTTTGGTTACGGTGTCCTCGAAAGAACGAGGAGGCCGGTATGGCACGCGCAGGATTGACCGCGCAGCGCATCGTGGCGGCAGGAGCGGATCTGGCCGATGAGGTCGGCTTCGATCGCGTCACCGCCAGTGAGCTGGCCAGACGCTTCGATGTCAAGGTGGCGAGCCTGTATTCGCACCTGAAGAACGCGCACGAGTTGAACGTCGGGATAGCGCTGCTGGCGTTGGAGGAACTGGCCGATCGGGTGTCCGAGGCGCTGGCAGGCCGAGCGGGCAAGGACGCATTGGTGGCCGTCGCCAACGCGTATCTCGGTTATTCGCGGGAGCACCCCGGTCGCTATGCGGCGACGCAGTTTCCACTCGATCACGAGACTGCTCTTGCGAGTGCGGGAGTGCGTCACTCGGCAATGATGAAAGCGATCCTCCGGGGGTACGACCTCGGCGAAGAGGATCAGGTACACGCAGTTCGATTGCTCGGCAGCGTGTTTCACGGCTATGCCAGCCTCGATGCGTCGGGCTCGTTCGGTCACAGTGCGCCCGATTCGCAGCAGTCCTGGGCCCGCATCCTCGACGGAATCGACACACTCTTACAGCACTGGAGGCAGTGACATGGAACCGATCTCCGAGCGCGACATCAGGTCGTCGTTCGTCAACTCGTCCAAGGGGGACGCCGGAAGGCTCTCCCTTCCCGAGATGTTCGACGCGGTGCCGTGGAGCGATCTCGACTTCTTCGGTTGGGTCGACCCCAAGCTTGCCGGGAGGAGCTACATCGTCGTTCCTTCAGGGGATTGCCTGCGTGGAATCGCGTTGCGCTACAAAGTCGGTGGGCCACGCACAGCGCAGATGTGCAGCATCTGCCTCACCACACACGCGAACGGTGGCGTCTCGCTGATGGCTGCCGCGAAGGCAGGCGAATCCGGCAGGCGCGGAAACACGGTGGGTACCTACATCTGCTCGGACCTCGCGTGCTCGCTCTACGCGCGAAAGAAGAAGACCCCGGCGTTGGGCCGTCAATTCAAGGAAGACTTCGATGTCGAGACCCGCACCGCGGCAGTCGAAGACAACATCGCTGCATTTCTCGCCCGCGTCCTCGATTGGTCAACTGGTGGGCGGGGAGCGCGCGCCCCGATTGACGACTGCGCGCCCATGCTCTGATGCGAGTAGGGGCGCGCAGTCGGCAAAAAGGGTGTGAGGTCCTGCCGGAGATCGACAATTCGCCGATAGTGCCGACGTCAGTCCTTGTTCTTCTCTGCGATGAACAGCTTCTCGATGCGCTCTGCCTCGTCCTTCTTGGCGGCGGCCTCGTCGGAACGCTCGGCGGCCTCGGCCAGTTCGGCCTCGGACGGCGCGGCGGCCAGCTTCTCCTGCTTGTCGACCTGAGCCTGCTGAGCCTTCTTGCGATCCTCTGCGGCCTTCGCGGTGGCAGCGGCCTGCTCGTCGGCCTTCTTCTTCTTGGCGGCGGCTTCACGCTCGGCATCCTGAGCGGCCTCGCGCTTGCGCTGCTCGGCCTCCTGGCGGGCGTCACGCGCGGCTTCCTGGGCGGCGGCGTCGGCTGCGCGGCGATCCTTCTCGGCGGTCTCGCGAGCCACCTTCAGTTCGTCGTTGGCTGCGGCCTTCTTGGCCCGAGCCTCGGCGTCGAGGCGCGCTGCTTCGGCACGGTTCTCGGTGCTGTCGACCAGGGTTTCGCCGCGATCGGCGAGTCCCTTGTCTCCCAACAGGTTTCCGACGGCACGGTCCAGTGAACCGAGCGTGTGCTCGTACACCAGGCGCGCAGGTGATTCCGCGTTCATCTTCTCGACTACGTTGGTCTCGATGAGCTGCAACGGAATTCGAGCGATCTTGTACTGGATGCGAAGAATGGTCATCGGTATGGCTAGGACACTCATGAAACGAAACTCCTGTTTTGCAGTAGTGGTTCAGGCCTGGTTGCGGAGCTCTTCGGCCTTCTTGCGATCGGCCTCGGCCTGACGAAGCGCCTCCTGGTGCTTCTGCGCGGCCACCATTTCGTCGGAGTCCGCGGCAGCCTGCTCGATGCGCCGGTCCTCTTCGGCCTCGATCTGCTCGGCGGTCGCGTCGACCTCAGCGGCAGCGCGCTCCTGCGCTATGGTCTCGCGCTTGTTCTGCTCGGCCGCGACCACCTGCGTATCACGCACCCGATCTGCCTGCGCCTCGGTGACCGCGGCGTTCTCCTCTGCGGCCTCTCGGCGGCTTTCGGCTGACGTGCGAACGTCGGCCAGTTCCTCGGCGGCTTCGGTGGCCTGCGCTTCGGCGACCCGCTCCGTGGCCTGGGCCTCCTTGTGTTCACGAGCCTGAGCAGCCTGTAATTGGCCCTCGGCCGTCAACGAGTCGTTGCCGGTCACCGCGCCCACGACCTCTTTGGCCTTGCCCTTGATTCCGTCGAGCAATCCCTTGCGTGCTTCGCCCGCTACGTTCTCGTCAGTCATGTAACACCAGGTACCCACTGGCTGTTCGAGTAACCCCGTGTCGGTGTCGGACGATACGATCCCCGACGGACGAATCAGCAGTAAGGAGACGTATGCCTATCGCCAAGATCAACGGCATCGACCTGAACTACCAGGTCAAGGGCAGTGGAGACCTGGTAGTTCTGATCATGGGCACCGGTAGCCCGGGCCGTGTGTGGGAGCTGCATCAGGTGCCGGCTCTCACAGCAGCGGGTTACCGGGTGTGCACTTTCGACAATCGCGGCATCGCGCCGTCGTCGGAGAGCACGCACGGCATCACCATGGAGGACATGGTCGCCGATACCGCCGGCCTGATCGAGCTCGTTCGCAACGGTGACGAGAAGGCCTACGTCGTCGGAACGTCGATGGGCTCACGCGTCGCGCAGGAGCTTGCTCTGAGCAGGCCGGATCTGGTTCGTAAAGCGGTCTTCCTCGCCGGCCACGCCCGAGTCGACGAATTTCAGAAGACTCTCGCCAACGGCGAGCGAGCGCTGTACGACAAGCGCGTCGAGCTCCCGGGAACCTACTCGGCTGCGGTGACAGCGGTGATGAACCTGTCGCCTGCGACGTTGCGTGATTCTCGCGGGGCACGCGACTGGCTCGACCTGTTCGAGTTCTCCGCCTCCTCGCCGTCCGCCGGCGTGCGCGCTCAGCTGGGCATGGAGGACGATTTCGATCGAACTGCGGCCTACCGCGGCGTGTCGGTGCCGTGCCTGTCGGTCGGATTCGCCGACGATCGGATGATCCCGCCGTACCTTGGCAAGGAACTGGCCGACGCCATTCCCGGTGCGCGGTACGTCGAAATAGCGGACGCCGGGCACTACGGATATCTCGAGCGTCCCGAGGCCGTCAATGCGGAACTGCTCGGCTTCTTGAAGGCCTGACGGCACCACGGCCCGACCTGCGTTGCTAGGGTCGTGTGGCACCTCACGGTGCAGACATACCAACCAAACGTTCGCGACGAGTGAGGCGAGATGAGTACCAACCCGTTCGATGACGAAGACGGACGCTTCTTCGTGCTGGTCAACGACGAAGACCAGCATTCGCTGTGGCCGACGTTCTCCGAGGTCCCTCAGGGATGGCGTGTCGTCTTCGGTGAAGACACCCGCGCCGCGTGCTTGGAGTACGTCGAGAAGAACTGGACCGATATGCGTCCGCGCAGCCTGCGTGAGGCCATGGAGGCCGACGCGGCTGCACGCGCATCCGCTGAGGGAACCCCCAGCACAGAGGCCTGAGTTCCGCCTTCTACGAAGGACTCGTACCGCGCCGCCGACGAACAGTCGGTCGGCGCGGTTCTTCTGTGCGGCGAAGCGTCGGGCGCAGTAGTTCTTCCGTGCGCGCGATGATGCGCGGTCGACGCAGGGTGCGGGCACCCCACTCACCCAATGTCACACCCGCGGCCAGCCCGCAGCCGACGCCGAATGCCGCGAACAACGAGCTGATGCCGAGCAGTAGCTGGTCGTTGAGGATCGCGTACAGACCTCGGTACAGCGCCAGGCCGGGGAGCAGGGGAGTGATACCCGCGACGGCGACGATCAGCGGCGGAATCAGCGCACGACGAGCCAACAGACCACCCGCGAATCCGACGACGGTGGCAGCTATGGCCGAGGCGATGATCGGTCCCACATTGAGCGTCTGCGAGAGCAGATACACCAGCGATCCCGCGAAGCCGCCCATGAAGGCAGCCGTCAACGCACGACGCTCGGCGTAGCAGGCCAGTGCATAGAACAGTGACGCTGCTGCGCCGGCGATCACCTTGGTGGGGACCTGCAGGATGTCCGGTGGGGCCAGGTTGCTGATCTGCGGCAGATCGCTGCCGATCAGCGCGGCCAGCCGCAGAGACGTCGCGACGCCGGCGATGATGCCGCCCGTCATCATCAACACCTCGAAGAATCTCGACACCGCCGTGATCGGGGCACCGGTGATCGCATCCTGCACCGAGCCGACGAGCGAGAGCCCCGAGAGCAGCACGATCACCCCGGCCGCGATGATCTGCGACGGCGAGATGCTGATGTTCAGCTGGTCCTGGAAGTTGTAGAGCGTGATCGCCGGTGTCGCCGCCACGAAGCCACCGACAACCTGCTGGAAGAAGAACGGCAGGCCCGCACGGTTGAGGACGCGTCCGATGCGATCGATCACCATCGTCGTCAGGAAGCTGACCACAGCCACCAACGCGCCACCGCCGAGCAACACACTGATGGCAGCGGCCATGCCCGACCACGCCAGCGTCGCAATCCACCGGTTGTACGGGTGCGGAGCCTTGGTGATCTCGTCGAGCCGCTCGAGCGCCGCGCTCGGCGGCACCATCTTGACGCGCACGGCGCGAATGAGGCGGTCGACCTCGGCCAGCCGCGTGAAGTCCATCGAGCGGTAATGCACGATGCGCATCGTCGACGCCGGAGGACGCGTCGGGCCCCGGTGAGCACTGAGGGTGATCGAGTTGTACGTGACATCGACATCGCATCGCGCGAGGCCGTACGTCGCGGCGATGTACTGCACCTGAGTCGCCGTATCCATCGCTGCCGTGCCCGAGGCCAACAGCACTTCGCCGACGCGAACCGCGAGGTCCAGCACCTCCGCAACCGACGCATCGTCGGTCAGATCGATCGGACGAAGGGGCGACGGTGCTGCGGTCGGCGTATCGATGGTGGCCCGACGCTCACCGGTGAGACGGCTCAGCGAAGCCGTCAGGTCTTGCAGGAAAGTCATGACCGTCTTTACACGTTGCTGGGGTGATCCACGGACAAGGTACCTGTTGTTACTGAGCGTCCGATGAACGGATATGCTGGCTTCGCTTCACTGCCTCCTTAGCTCAGCGGTAGAGCACTCGCCTTGTAAGCGAGCGGTCAACGGTTCAATCCCGTTAGGAGGCTCCGCGAGACGGCCCTGACCAGCGAAAACGGTTGGGGCCGTCTCTTTTTGGCCTGTTGTAGCCGCTCGTTTCAGCTACGAGCCCGGTTCGTCCACCTGGGTATATGTGGCAACTGTTACCTCGGGTTTTGCCGGTTCGGCGGCTCGATGTGGCGTTCGGTGTCACAGAATGTCACAACTCGTTGCCAACTCATCAGTGAGCATTCGTGTGGATGTAGGTGGATTTTTGTGGACCGGGCGGGAGTGGCTAGGCCTGGATTGCGGTGTTGGAATCAGTGTCGGTTCTGTAGGCTTGGGCCTACGTATTCGACACTTTATGGAGGTGTCCGTGACGACTAGCGATGTGCGACGCCGTCAGACCGGTCTACCTCCGGAATTCGCTCGCCTTCCGATGCGGGTGGTGCGAGCCGCGACGGCGGCCGATGTCTACGCGCACCCGCGCGCCGAGCTTGCGCGGCTGATGGACTTGGGTCTGCTGCACCGAGTGGCGACGGGCTTCTACGTGGCAGTGCCCGACGACCGGGTCGGGACCGAGTGGATGCCTGGCTTGGAGGCTGCAGCCGCTGGTATCGCTGTCTCGGCTTACGGTCCCGATGACGCTGTGGTGATGGGTATCAGCGCAGCGAGGTTGCACGGTCTGATTCCGCGAGCGTTGGCGACGGCTGTGATTGCTGTGCCGACGCGGCATGATCCGATTCGGTTGGCGGATCGGCCGGCGTTGGTTCGGTTCGTCGTGCGCAACACGGCACGTCTGGATGCGGAGCGCATCGATACCGGGTTGGGTGTGGTGTTGGTGACTACGGCGGAGCAGACGGTGTTGGATTTGGTGAAGCGTCCGGGGCTCGGTGATGCCGAGGGTGAGGTGTGGCCGGCGGTGGAGCAGTTGTATCGGAAGTGCGATCCGAAAGTGTTGGCCGAGATCGCCGAGGCTCAGAAGATGCGGACGACGTTGACGCGGCTGCAGGATCGGTTGGGGGAGCGACGGTGGATGGAGACCAGTTAGTCGCGTCGGCAGCGCGATTCGGGTCGCGCACGCCCAGGTCGCGAGACTGATCACCTTATCTCGGATATTCGGGTGCGCACTTCGCGGATCGCATCGAGTTTGCTGCTGTGGTCGGAACCAAGGCAAAGATGCAATGAGCTCAGTGGACATTCTGGTCACACGTCAAGTCCTTTCATCGACCGCCCGTCGTGCGAGACGGATCAGCATCGATCCACGGTTGCGGGGTCACAGCGAGTATCAGGATGAGGCGATTTAACCGACGGTGGCCGCCACGATGGCAAGCGGTGACGCAATTCCCACGGCGGAAGGTGCTGCGGCGAGAATATTGGTCATATGCAGGGGCGGTCACGTCCAGGCCGCTTGCTGGCGTAGTTCTGCTCTATCTAAGCGGATTGGGGTTGATCAGTCGATAATGGAGTGATTTGGTGCCGACGAGTCGGAAAGAGCGGATACCAGTCTTTCTTGGCCCGATGGCTCGTCAGAACTATGGCATTCGTCGGCGACGGGTGAGGCCGAAGATAATAATCTAGACTTGCTGCTCCAGTCTAATGCCAATTTTATTTTTGACCTTGTATCCGAACTGCGTTCGTTTCCTGATTTTTGGTCGTTTACGAATCGAGAATGCCAGTATAAGGCCGGCAGCGAGCGTCAAAGCGCCGAAGTATAAGGCAAGGACTAGCGCTCCGCGTCCGCCGAAAGCTTCTATTGCAGATGAAGTTAGTTCCAACGGCCATTTTCCCTGCTTTTCAAAAGTTCGAATCGTTTCGTTAATTCTCGGTAGCAGAAATGCTATGACAACAAAAAATCCGGAAGATGCGATTGCTATGGATCTGCGTGATTGTATTCGGGAAAATCGAGTCGAAACAATGCTTTCAAGTATTTTGACTCGATCAAGAAGCTGATCGTATAATATATCCGCTGAATTCTCTGATAACACGGCGTTTGTAATATTTTCGTCATCTGGCCCGTGAAGCAGATTCCGTCGATACTCCTGTAACCCAACTGCAAGTGATTCTTGCGACTCAAACAATCGTGCGTCGCGGATAACAGAATTCGAAGATGTTCGGTCGATTTTTTGTAGTTGGCGGAGCTGATGAACAGCGGATTCGATCGGTATCAGCTGCATGAGGTCCTCCGTGTAGTCGACCCCAGTCGCGTTCCAGTTGGCGTAGAGTGCATTTCCTGCGGACACCCAGAGGTCGCGATCAGACACCTTGAGCACGTTGTCGATCAGCTCCGCTTCAGTTTCTGCTCGAAGTGAAACGGGCCGAGTTGCTCGTAGAGCGATCAGTGCGAATTCGCTGCGGTGTCTTTCCTTAGCTTCGCTCCCTACGCACGCGCATGTCGGAGCTCCGATCGAAAGCGTCGTGTACGAACTCCAGTTGGACGGCCCTTTGTTGCCTGCCAAAGAAATGATGGCGTCGTGGTATATCTCGAACACTGAATGGAACGATATCGGCGATGGAATCCCTGATTTCAAGCGTAGCCAGCGAACGCCCTCCCGGAGGGGCAGTGCGTCGAAGTCGGCTCCTGTGTTTTTCACGCCGTTTGCACGACCATAGCGCTTGTATACCGGCTCTGGTACGTCGATTGTGATCAATTCGTGCCGCTCGCTTATCATGCAGTCGTTCATTCCTGTCTTGTCGAGCGTCGCCTGAACCGCGCTCGCAAGCGTAAGCATGCATACTCCCGATCTGTGAACCTTTAAGGAGACCTGAATTACGTCGGTGCCAACAGTCGAGTTTGTAAAGGGAATTGGCAACATCTCGACCCTGATAAAGGGCGTCCAATCGTAATATCGTGGATCGTATTGCTGGCGTTCGATCAAGGTTCGTAAGGATCCCCACGTGTGGCGATCTACGAGCGTTTTGCGTAAAGTCCGCTCCGTCGAATCTAGCGATTGAATAGTCGACGTTAGGTTCTGTTGCGAAGGCTTCGGGGAATCGGTAGACCTGAGGTGTCCCATTATTTTCCAAAACATGAAAGTCAAGGTTAACCGGATTGATATCTTCGCTAGACTTCGCCATGTAGTATCCCTCGATGCTAGGGCTTCGTTAAACTTGTTGAATTCAACCACTGAACGTAATGTTTGTTCGACATCGACAATGTACTTGCTGACTCGGACGTCCTCTGAATCTGGCGTATTCGCAGTTGATGCGAGATTGTACCGCAGCAGTTTATCGGCCAGTTTTGCGACATCGAGTTGCTGGCCGAGGTCAAACGAGTATGTGTAGTACACAGCTCTGCCCTGGACTGACAGCTCGTGGTCTTTCTTCAACTTGAGAAGTGCACCGATTTTTTTCACTGGCTCAGTGTAGGCGATTCTTGCCACATCGTCGGCCAAGCAACTCCCTTGGCATTCTTGCCCGTAACGACAAGACCACATCCAATTAATCTCCAGCACAGCGAAATTGGGCGGAAGCGTAAGGCGCGCCACTGACTACATCAGCGAGCACTCGTTCTGCCCCTCGCCGTAGATATTCGTGCTGAATTGAAGGGGCCACGTCGCTGTCGTTGTGGCTGCAACGCGTTGCCTCAGATAAAGGCGAGCGAGCGATGTTCGCAGGTTTTCGAGTTGGAAGGGAGGTCTAGGGGTGCGTGGGCACCGGGTCAAGAAGAAAGACCTTCAGATTCGGAGTGATGGCCTGGCCGGATGCAATCGCGCGCTCCAACGCCAGTAGCTCACTGTGGCCAGGGGTGCATCCGATGGCTCTGTCCAGCGCTGCCGTCGCCGCATGTTGCGCGCCGGCATCTTGGAGCATTTCTGCAACACGGAGCCAGAGCGCGGAGTCAAACCGCGCGGGAAACTCAAGGGGCCGACGTCTATGCAGATCTTCGAACCGCTGCTCAGCCAATTCGCACCACTCGTCGATGCTCCAAGGAGGCTCCAGCTCAAGCAATATCGCGACCGCGAACGAGAACAGACTGGGACTCCGAAGCTCGTCCCTGGCGACTTGCAGCGTCGGCTCAGGGGTCGACAGATGTGCCTCAGGCGGAACCAGGCTGTGCCACAAGAAGTACACCGCAAGCATAGGTTCACGAACGCCGGGCGAGCGTTCCGTGCGAAGAAGCTGCTCGATTCGGCTGAGAGCCGGCCGCATGTCGATATTGAGCGCGGTTCGCCCCGCCATGGCTTCGATAGCGTGACTTAGGAACTCGGTTGCTCTGGTCGCTGCGGTGATCCGATTCATCGTATCCGCGCGACCAAGGTATAGCTCGGAAGCGAGTTGGATTTTGATGACATTCGGAAGGTGGTCCCGCCATTGAAAGGCGGCGTCTCTCTCCGTCGATCCGCGTTGCACATAGGTTCGCACGACGTGACGTGCGAGCAGGTCGAGTCCCGCGTGGGTAAGCATCTGGGCTTCTCCCGGTGGTGTAACCGTTTGTGCGCCATCAACGAGAAGCCAGGTGTCGATCGGGAGGTCGCGTAGTTCATGCATGTTCTTCGACCGGGCGTCGTATGCGTTTGCCACTACCTGTCTGAGTGATGTGCGCTGGACCGGGCGGGTAAGCCCTACGGCCTCGTCGCGGTGGAAGGAGGGGCGAACGTGGCTGAGTACGAACTCGACGTATCGGTACTTGATACCGGCTCTCTCCGAATCGAGGATGGCCTTGCGGACACGTTCGGCGTCGTCTCTTCTCAGAGCTTGCAGCGTTGGATCAAGTATGCGGCGCTTGCGGGGGTCTAGACGTCCCCAGGTTGGCGTGGCGACGTCGAAACTGGCAGACAACGATTCGAGCGCAGCGACGTAGTCCGTGTACGCAAGGGTGGGGTCTTCGGCGACCCGTTCGCTTGCGGTGACAATTCGCCTTATGGCTCGCATGGCTTTCTCATACGGACCTCGCCTGAGAGCGAGCAGCTTGAGTAAAAATTCCTGAAGGTGTGCGACGTCGTTATCGCGAAGCGTCAGGTTTGGTGCGAATGTACGAGGGAGGATGTCGGCTGGGACTGGACTGTGGTGCGAACCCGACTTCTCGCTGATCAAGCGGTCGGCCTTCGCGCGGGACGGAGTGAATGTTGCGTTCAGCGCGAATGACAGAACCACAGCGAGATCATCAGCGATCGCGTCCCCGCCGGTGGAGACCATGAATTCGTCGGTGCCGTCAGGCCGAACCGCTTCAAGACGCTCGATGTAGGTGAGCATTACAGTCCGGACTGAGGAGTATGCCGTCGAAGGAGTTAGTTGACAGATGGAAAAGTCGATACTTCGCTGCGAAAAAAAGTCCGCGTTGGTATATAGAGTCCGGCGATGCTCAGTTTCCGTGAGCCTGACATCTCTGAAGTACATTCCCGTTATCACCTGCAGCACAAGGTCCAGGATGCCACGGATCGAGGAGAACATCTCCGATCGCGGACGTTTGTACAGATGCTGTCCGTAAGCGCACCGGGTTCAATGAGGCGGATGGGCACGCGCAGATGCATCACTTCGACGGAGAGCAGCTACGCCCGCGATTGCGACCTAGAATCGAGAGGACCCACCACCACGAGCGCATCACCGATGCCGCCTCGTATCTATTCACATCGAGTTTGAGAAATTATTCAGGCCGTATCCTCGGCCTGAATCACTCAACCCCAGGAACCAACCGAAGTGGTGGAGCCCAGACCCACGGACGACCACCAATCAGACTTCCGGCAGCCAGCCAGGTTTCGCTACATTTATTTCGACCTAGGCGATGTCTTCGTCGTATACGCGGGGGGAATCAAGCCGGTCGGCCCCATCTCTCGGCTTTGGAGACAGCTGCGGATATGGGAACGAGTCAGGCCAACAGCATCGTTCATGAATCCTCCGTCCACTCCGTCGGGCACAGAATGGTCATCCTCCGGCAAGGTTTCATGGCGGCTTGAACCTCCAACCACAAACTTGACCTTAGCCGCGCCGAAAAAGATGCCGAGTTCTCTGGAGAAGGGTCCGTTTTCGGTGATAATCCAGCCGCTGGGTAGCGATTCGTGGATCCGGCCGAAAACTACGCGCGCTTGATTCGAGCGGAATCGTCAGGTCACACACCTTCTCGGCAATCTGGGTGCCCAGTTCGCGGATCGAGTTGTGATCGTCGGCAGGTTGGCATTGGCACGATGGCTCGGTTTGATTTTGTGGCACCCATCGTCGCAAGCTAATTCTGGGAGTTGCGACTGGCTCGTGGGCACGAATTTACCGGCGCTACTAGACGTCGCCGAGGGCGCGCTGGAGAAGTGCCTCCATCAGTTCTCGATCGTCGAGTCCATCTTGTACATCGAGAAAGCGTGTCGCTTGCGCCCTGATTGCCTTGACCGGTAGCCATGGTGGGACCTCGCGATAGGTGCGGGCGATTTCGGTGACATTCCACGTGCGGGAGTCGAGGTGTTCTGTCCAGCCTGCACAGGCTACGACTATGGTGTCCAGCAATCCGATGTTGGTTTCCAGAGCATTGGTCAAGCGGTCGCGTACCTCGTCATCAGAGGTGATTCGGGCGAACGCATGCATCATTGACCGCCCGTTCACTTCGTTGCCTAACCATGAATCTTCACTGGTCCAGTCTGTTTCCGACCACAAACAACGGAGACCTTCACGTGCAGTGGCGGCGGTAACGTCTTCCTCGCCACGGCGACGAATGGACTCCTGGAGTAACGCGACGGCGGTGCAGACGGGTAGGCGCTCTTGGTCCCGGTGGATTAAGTCGAGTTGCTGATCCTGAGAAGCATTGCCCGCCACCGCAATCGCAAGAGCTGCCGTCGTCTCCAGCCCGATTGTTAACAGGTGCGGCGTTGGTGGCAGCTCGGCTGCTCGCCCTGTTGCCTCGGCGAGACGCTCGCGTAGTCCGTGGTCGAAAGGGTGATGATCGACTCGGTGAAACGGTCGGGCCTTATCGAGAAGCTCTCGATGTGCGGCTAGGGGATCGACAATCTCGGACTCGACAACGGCTGGTGGAGTTTTCGGTATTTCCACGTGTTGCCCGCGCGACACACGGATTAGGTCGCCGACGGATGTGGCGAGAGCGTCCATCGCGGTATCGAACGCTGTGTCTGACCCCGGGTCGGGTCCTCCTGTCCAGGTTCCAGCCGCGGCGATTACACCGGTGATCGCGTGATCTAGCGCCTCGCACCAGGGCGCGATTTGGGGCCGTGTCGCATTCACAGCCGCGAGTTCTACTTGAGATGCTTCTGCCGCCGGTGTTAGCTCGCTGACTGCGTTGGTCAATGCAGTCCGGATGTGCTGCTGTATTGCACGAACTTCCATCTGCGATGGCTCCGCACGCAGGGAGTTGCCGTCCTCGTCCCACGCGATGAGTGATCTCGCCGCTTCCTCGCGAGCTTGCTGCCATTCTCGGGACGAAGATCGAGTGACATCCCGAGTTCGCTCAGCAGCCAGCCGAAGTGCTTCTACGCGACGGACGAGTTCGATGGTTGACGGAGCGTGCAGGGCCCCGAAGGACTCCGACTCAACGAGCACTTCTGTGGCCTCGTCATCGTTGATCGGCCAATTACGTTCGATACGGTCGAACTCAGCGATCTGAGCCGCCTTCCAGTCGCGAAGCAAATCGGCCGGAAATCTATCGGGGGTTTCGTCGATCTCATAGGAATGTTCGATACACATGAGAACGAGGTTGTCGTAGGCCCGGTTATCCTCGGCAGGCATCTGGAGCCATCGTGGGCCACCCTCCCGCCGAGCATGGATATGGGTATCGGTGGACGACCTCACGTGTCGGTCTGTGTACGACCTGACGTGTCGGTGTCCGGCAGGTTCATGATGCCGGTGCCTCCACTGGTGTGACAAGCCCT
>NZ_NOZF01000114.1:0-30930 GCF_002258565.1 Rhodococcus sp. 05-2254-6 | reverse complement strand
TGCAACCTCACCAGAGCGCAGAAGGAGCTTCTGCCGTACCTGCTCTACGGCGCACAGCAAGTCGACCCGTCGATCGATCCGATGGACTACAGCGGCAGCGTCGCGGAGGCCAACAACGAGCTGCTGCTCACCTGCTCGGGCGGCGACACGGACGGCAAGGAGCGCGCCGTCGAGGCAATGGCTCCGGACGAGTTCGCCGCTGATTCAGCGCAATCCGAGCAACAGCTGCTCGACGTGATCGGTCGCTACACACTCCCCCAGGTGCGAACCGAGGTCCCGATGTTCGTGGCCTACGGCGCGAAAGACGACATCGTGCTGCCGCAGTGGACCGCCGACGGCGTCGAAAAGGCGTGCGCTCTGGGTGATCCGATCGTCGCGCAGGAGCAGCCCGAGCAGGGCCACGACGTCAGCGACGAGGCCGCCATGCAGTTCCTGGCTGCCGTGTTCGCAGGCCAAACCGTGCCCAGCACATGCTGACGAGCGGCTCCGCGACGGAGAGAATCACCGAGTACGCCCATGACGGATTGGTGTTCGACGTCCTCGACCAAGGCCCGCTCGACGGCCCGATCGTGTTGCTACTGCACGGATTTCCCGAGCGGGCATCGTCGTGGTCCGCGGTGATGGCCGTTCTGAACGAGCACGGATTCCGCACTGTTGCACCGGATCAGCGTGGGTACTCACCGCGGGCCCGGCCGAAGCGGCGACGGGACTATCGCATCGGAGCGTTGGTCGGCGATGTCGCCGCCCTGATCGAGGTGATCGGTCAACCGGTTCATCTGGTCGGACACGATTGGGGAGCGAACATCGCCTGGGTCACCGCAGGCCGACACCCTCAACTCGTTGCGTCACTGACGGCGTTCTCGGTTCCGCACCCCGGCTCGTTCATGACTGCGATGCTCACCTCGAAGCAAATTATGCACTCCTGGTACTTCGCGTTCTTCCAACTGCCGCTACTGCCCGAGAAATGGATGATGCGTCCCGGCGCACGGGCCGAGAAGTGGTACGAACGAAGCGGAATGACCGAAGACGACCTCGAACGAACGAAGACGGAGATCGTCGACTACGGCGCACTCCCCTTTGCCGTTACCTGGTACCGCGGACTTCCGTTTTCGAACCCGGGCATCGGCCGTCTACGCATCACCGTGCCGACGTCGATGGTCTGGAGTGACGGAGACACCTTCATCGGACGATCCGCCGTCGACAATGCACAGCGCTACGTCGACGCGGCATACACCTTGACCGTATTAGCCGATGTGTCGCACTGGATTCCAACACAGGCATCGGATGCGGCCGCCGCAGCAGTGTTGCGGTCGATCGCCCTCAGCGGCACGTGACCGCTCCACAACCGGAGGCATACTGCACCATGGACACCACCGGCCTTCTCACTGAACTCGTCACCACGAGCACCGTTTCCGGCGACCCCGCACCGCAGCGACTGACCATGAACACGGTTCTGTCGCTGCTTCGAGCGCGCACTCCGATGCTGACCGTGGAAGGCGACACCGACGGTCCGCACCCGTGGATGCTGATAACCAACGAGGCACCTCCCGAGACGACGCGGCTGATGTTCGCCTGTCACGTCGACACCGTCCCGCCCGGCGACCTGAAGCACTGGCAGTTCGATCCATTCGTCGCCGACATCGAGGACGGCGTCCTACGCGGCCGAGGCACCTCGGACATGAAGGCCGGTCTCGTGGCGGCCACGGCCGCAGTGCTCAACGCCATCGACGACGGTGTCCCGGTCGCATTCCTGCTCACCAGCGACGAGGAGATCGGATCGCTCGGCGCGCAGGCCGCCCGCCATGCCGTCGCCGACTGCAGCGTCGGAGCCGTCGTGGTCCCGGAGGCCACAGGAAACCGCGTACACCTCGGCCATCGCGGTGCGCTGTGGGTCGACGTGTTCACTGCAGGTGTTGCCGCACACGGCAGTACACCGCAACGTGGCGAGAGCGCCATCTTCAAACTCGTCGACGTGTTGGCGCGCGCAAAAGAGGAACTGCCGCTCGCCTCGGATGCATTCCTGGGCGCGGAAACGTTCAACGTCGGACTGATCGACGGCGGTTCGGCCCCCAACATCGTGCCCGACGCGGCCCACGTGGTGATCGACCACCGTACCGTCGGCGATGGCCGGGATCTGCTGGCCTGGTGGAGGGATCAGCCGGAAGTGGATCGTATCGACGCGCGTATCGACCTCCCGGGGGTACGCACCACGCCGGACAACGACTGGATCTCTTCACTCCCGAATCCCGTTGCAGCGGAGCCGGTCACCTACTTCACCGATGCTTCCATCCTGGCCGCCGCGGCCCCGTCGGCCCCGATCGTGGTGTGGGGACCGGGCACGCCGGCGCTGATGCACGCGGCCGACGAGAGCGTGTCCTTGGCCGAACTCGACGCCGCCGTCGCCGCCTACGGCGCGGTGACGCGAGCCTGGCCTACGGTCGACTGACGCACCACCAGTTCAGGTTTGAGCGCGATGTGCGCGGTACCGGTGAGGTCGGTGTTCATCGCCTGATCCAGCAGCCGCGTCGCCTCGGCAGCGATCCGTTCCTGGGGCTGCCTGATGGTGGTGATCGGCGGATTGCTCAAGGCGGAGAACGGAATGTCGTCGAATCCCGTCACCATGATGTCCGACGGTACGGCGAGCCCCAGCGCCTGGCAGCTCTGTAGTACTCCCAGCGCGATCAGGTCGTCGGCACACACCACCGCATCCGGACGAGACGCCGAACTGAGCATCGTCCGAGACGATTCGCGTCCCCAGTCGATCGAGTAGTCGCCCAGCTGGGTCCACTCCTCTCGCGTCTCGATGCCAACGCGGGCGGCGTGCCGAAAGAAGCCGGCCCGGCGCAGCTCGGTGGAGGAGTTGGTGAGCTCCGAGCTGATGAACGCGGCGCTGCGTGCGCCCTGGGCGGCGAGGTGATCCATCAGAAGTGCTTGCGCCGCATCGTCGTCCACGCCCACCCAGTCGGTGTGCGTGTCGAGTGCGAATCGGTCCAGTTGAACGACGGGGATCGCGCGAGCCGAGGCTCGGACGGCGTCGGCGGATCGTTCACCATGGCACGGGCTGATGATGATGCCATCGACCTGACGAGAGACCAGGCTTCGCAGACGCTGCGCTTCGACGGCCGGATCCGAGCGCGAATCGCAGAGGAACAGTTGCAGTCCACGCTGCGAGAGCACGTGTTCGACGTTGACGACGAGCGACGTGAAGAACGGGTTGGCAATGGACGGAACCACCATGCCGATGGTGTCGGTGCGATTGCGACGCAGCGAGCTGGCGATGATGTTGCCGGAGTAGCCCAGCTCGTCCGCTGCTCGCCGGATGGCCGCGGCGACCTCCTCCGAGACCGGCCGAGAACCCGACAGTGCCCGCGACACCGTGGCCGTCGAGACGCCCGCACGTTCGGCGACGTCGCGAATCGTTGCCTTGCGCATCCGACTCCTAGTCTTTGGTGTGGCCTGAGGGTAGCGAATCGTGGACACCGTCCGGTCTGGTTAACACGATAGAGGCAATCGTTTACATAAACGACTCGAGAATTCCTTGACATGAACGGGTGTTGATCCCCTACGGTGCATATACGCAAGGTAATCGATTACATGCCCGACTCGATTGCCCCGATCCCAGGAGCCACCCACGTGAGCACGCCCCCTCCGGAAGCCAGCCCGACACCGTCGCTGGGAGTATTCCCGTCCAAGCCGTCGGCGCTCGCCGACATCGTCGCCACCACCCCCGCCCTCATCGGGGCCATCCACCTCCCCGCGCTCCCGGGAAGCCCGCATTACAAGGGCCAGCCCGTCGCCGAGATCGCCGCCTTCGCAGTCGCCGAGGCACACGCCTACATCGACAACGGCTTCGACGCGGTCATCGTCGAGAACCATTGGGACATCCCGTTCCTCAAGCCCGGTGAACACGGCTACGAAACCGCGGCGACAATGGGCGTCGTCACCGCCGCCGTGGTCGCAGAATTCGGCCGAGCCGTCGGCGTCAGCATCCTGTCCAACGCAGGCGAATGCGGCGTGGCCGCAGCGTGGGCCGCAGGCGCGAGCTTCGTCCGCGTCAACCAGTGGGCCAACGCATACATCGCCAACGAGGGCTTCATCGAGGGCCAGGCTGCCAAGACCACTCGCTTTCGCCATCGCATCGGAGCCACCCCGGTCAAGATCTTCGCCGACGTGCACGTCAAGCACGGTGCGCACGCCATCGTCGCCGACCGCACCATCGCCGAGCAGACCGAGGACGCCGAGTTCTTCGACGCCGACGTCCTCATCGCCACCGGCTCCCGCACCGGTGACGCCGCCTCGGTGGACGAGGTGTCGGTGATCAAGAACAACACCGTGCTCCCGGTCATCATCGGCTCCGGAATCACCGCGGGCAACGTGGGCGATCTGATGAAGGAGTGCGACGGTGCCATCATCGCCTCCTCGGTCAAGGAGAACGCGCGCTGGTGGGGCCGGGTGGACGGCGACAAGGTACGCGCCGTCGCCCGCGCAGCAGGCAAGTAGCGCATGATCGTCTTCTTCGGCTACGCCAACAGCGATGTGACGGTGCATGTTCCGCACGTGCCGGTGCTCGGCGAACGGGTTCAGGCGACGGCCGTCGACACCATCGACGGGGGCATGACCGCCAACGCCGCCGTCGCCGCCGCCCGCATGGGTGCCCGAGTCGCCTTCGCCGGAGCCGTCGGACCGGACCCGCGTTCGACGCAGTTCCTCGCCACACTCGAACACGACGGCGTCGACACCAGCTGGTCACCGCGTGACGCATTTCTCTCCACCGCAGTGGTTCTCATCGCCGACGGCGGCGACCGATCCATCATCAGCCAGGACGACGCCAACGACGCCACCCGATTGGCTGCGGTGCTCGCCACCCTCGCCGAGGGCGGCGGCCGACTCTTCCTCGACGGCTATCGAGCAGCGATGCTGCCCGCCGAACTCCCCCCGAACGTCAGCCTCGCAATCGACCTCGACGGCTGCGAGGACGCCGATGCCGCGCTGCGGGCATTCGCTCTCGCCGACCACGTGATAGTCGGACGCAGTCTCTGGCAGAACAGCTTCGGCATCGAGGCCGAGCGGTGGTCGACGCTGACCGCCGAACACGACACCCACCTCGTCGTCACCGACGGCGAACACGGGTGGACCCTGGTCACGCCTACGGGCGAGACCGTCACCGAACCCGCGGTGCGCGTCGACATCATCGACGCCGTCGGCGCGGGCGACTGTTTCTGCGGTACCTACATCGCCTTCGTCGACGCAGGCACACCACCGGCCGACTCGGCACGTCTCGCGGGAGTGTCGGCAGCCCTCGCCTGCGCCACCCCCGGGCCACGCGGCTGCCCCAGCCTCACCGAACTGACCGAATTCACCTCCACGCACGCACCATTCGACCTCCAGGAGATCCCATGATCAAACGCGCACTCCCTCTCGTTCTCGGTGCTGCCGTGGCGCTGACGCTCACGTCCTGCGACTCCGCCGCTCCCAGCGATACCGCCGGTGGGACCGACGCGGCCGCGTCGTCGATCCCCGAGCCCACCCGCGTCGCCGAATCCTGCGAGGGCAACAACGGCACCCTCAAGATCGGCCTGGTGACGATCAACCTTCAGGCCCTGTTCTTCAACCAGATCAACAACGCAGCTCAGAACGTGGCCGATCAGGCCGGTGTCGATCTCCAGATCATCAGCGGCAACGACGATTCCGTCACCCAGGCCAACGCGTTCGACAACCTCATCGCCTCCGGCGTCGACGCCATCATCGTCGACGCCATCGACACCGACGGCATCAAGCCGTCCGTGGCCAAGGCAGCTGCCGCGGGAATCCCCGTCGTCGCCGTCGACGCCACCGTGGACGATCCGGCCATCTCCACCCAGGTGGGCACAGCCAACGCCGAGGGCGGAGCGCAGATCGGCGACACCCTGGCCGAGCTCGCGAACAACACCGGCACCGTCGGTATCGTCGGCGCGCTCAACAGCACCATCCAGCTCGAACGCCAGAAGGGCTTCACCGACACCGTCTCCGCCGCAGGCATGACCGTCGGAACGGTGGTCGACGGTCGCAACATCCAGGAGAACGCGCAAACCGCCGCGGAGAACCTGCTCACCGGTAATCCGGACATGGAATACGTCTACGCCACCGGCGAACCCGCGCTCATCGGTCTCGTTGCCGCAGTGAACAGTCAGAGCGCACAGGACCGGGTCAAGGCCGTCGGATGGGACCTGTCGGATCAGGCCGTCACCGCGCTCCAGGCCGGCTGGCTCGAAGGCGTCGTACAGCAGAACACCTTCGAATTCGGTTACGAGGCAATGAATGCCGCCATCGACCTCGGCTGCGGACGCACCGCCCCCGCAGACATCCCTGTCCCGACGCAGATCGTCACCCCGGCGAACGTCGGCGACTACATGTACTACCTGGAGAAGTAGAGCCATGACACAACAGCTTTCACCGGATCCACCCCTGATCGAACTCTCCGGAATCACCAAGTCGTACGGCCCGGTCAAATCACTGCGCGGAGTCGATCTCAGGCTCGGACGCGGCGAGGTACTCGGAGTCGTCGGAGACAACGGCGCCGGCAAGTCGACGCTCATGAAAATCCTTGCCGGCGCCGTTCAACACGACGGCGGTGAGATGCGCGTCGACGGCAACCCGGTGCGCTTCTCGACGCCGCTCGACGCACAGCAGAAGAAGATCGGCATCGTCTACCAGGATCTCGCCCTGTGCGACACCCTCGACGTCGCCAGCAACCTGTTCCTCGGACGCGAGCCCAGGAAGGGTCCGTTCCTCGACCGGCACGGCATGCACGAGCGGGCCGCGAAGATCCTGGCGGACCTGCACGTGAAGGTGAAGTCGACGTACCAGGAGATCGGGCAGCTCTCGGGCGGACAACGTCAGACCGTTGCCATCGCCCGCGCCGTGTCGTTCCGTCCCGACGTGCTGATCCTCGACGAGCCGACGGCGGCACTGGCCGTCGCCGAGGTGGAATCGGTACTGAAACTCATCACGGACGTCGCGGCCCAGGGCGTCGGGGTCATCCTCGTGACGCACCGACTGCAGGACCTGTTCCGCGTCTGCGACCGCATCACCGTCATGTACGAGGGCCAGAGCGTCGACGACGTCCCCATCGGAGACCTGAACATCGAATCCCTCGTCGGCCTCATCACCCGTACCCCGGTACCCACGCACTCCACGTCCCGGCCGGGAGGCCCCTCATGACGATTCTCGACAAGAATGCTCCACCCAGCGTGGAGAAGCTCGCCAGCAGACCCACCCTGTGGCAGCAGGCGAACAAACCGACGCTGGCCATGCTGGCCGTCACCGTCGCTGTCGCCGCGATCTTCTCGGTCACCACATCGTCGTTCCTGACGTTCACCAACATCTCGAACCTCGCCACGCAGATTGCTCCGGTTCTGATCATCGCCGTCGCCATGACGTTCGTGATCACCACCGGTCAGATCGATCTCTCCGTCGGGGCAACGGTGGCGTTCGTGGCCGCGATGAGCGCCGAGCTGATCCAGGCCGGCGTCGACTCCTCGGTGGTCTTCGTGGCAGCGCCCTTGATGGGGGCCGCGTGGGGTCTGGTCAACGGTTGGCTCGCTGCCTACCAGGGCATTCCGCCGTTCATCGTCACCCTCGCGACGCTGTCCATCATTCGCGGCATCGCGCTGTACCGCACCGAGGGATTCTCCGTCCCGATCACTCCCGGTACGGCGTTCGCCAAGCTGGGCACCGCATCATGGCTCGGGTTCTCGGCCAGCGCCTGGATCGCCCTCGGCGTGGTGATCATCGGTGCAATCACCCTCAACCGCACTCGATTCGGCCGCTACGTCACCGGGATCGGCTCCAACGTCGAATCCGTTCGCCGCTCGGGCGTCAACACCCGCCGAGTGCTGATGATGACGTTGGTGTTCACCGGTCTCGCCGCGGGCATCGCCGGACTTCTCATTGCAGCCCGGCTGGGATCCGGATCGGCCAACTCCGCCAACGGATTCGAGCTCACCGTCATCACCGCGGTGGTACTCGGTGGCACCAACCTCTTCGGTGGACGCGGCACCGTGATCGGAACCGTCATCGGCGCGGTCCTCACCGGCATCATCGCGAACGGCCTCACCCTGCTGGGCGTCAGTCCATTCCTGACTCCCATCATCACCGGTGTCGTTCTGCTGATGGCGATCTGGATCAACATGCGCGGACATTCCCTGGCCTCGCTGTTCAAGCACCTGCAGAGTGCACCGGGGAAGCAATGATCGTCACCACCGTCACCGGAGCTATCGAATCCGATCGGCTCGGACTCGTCCTGCCGCACGAACACCTGCACAACGACGCTTCCGTCGCCTACTCACCGTCGCCGGATCCTGTTGTCGCGCAGATCCTCGCCGGCCCGGTCGCGTCGGAGAACGCGTGGCTGTTGCACGACAACCCGTACCACAGCGCCGACAACTGCCGAGTCGACGATGCAGCCGGGGTTCTCGACGAGCTGAAGACGTTCGCGGACAACGGAGGAACGACGATCGTCGACCTGACACCCCCGGGTATCGGCCGTCGACCACAGATTCTCGCCGACTACTCACGCCGGTCCGGTGTTCGGGTCGTCATGGGCTCGGGCTGGTATCTCGGGTCGACGCATCCGCCCGAAGTGGCCGCACTCGGCATCGACACCCTCGCCGCGTCGCTCATCTCCGAGTTCACCGCCGATACGGATGCGCCGAAGCCAGGCGTGATCGGCGAGATCGGAATCTCACCGTCGTTCACCGAGAACGAGGCGAAAGCGCTTCGCGCAGCATGCGTCGCTCAGCGGGAGGTGAACGTGCCCCTGTTCGTTCATCTTCCGGGTTGGAAGCGCTACGGACCGGCGGTGCTCGATATCGTTCTGGACGAGATGGGTGTCGATCCGGGCGCGGTGGTGCTGTGCCACATGGACCCGTCGGGCGACGATCCCGACTACCAGTGCGCGCTCGCCGATCGCGGGGTCTTTCTCGAATTCGACATGATCGGTATGCCCTTCGAGTTTCCCGGGGAGGGGCAGTCGCCGCCGCCCGCCGAGACTGCCCTCGCCGTTGTGGGTCTGGTCGGTGGCGGATACGGAGCGCAGCTCCTCCTCAGCCACGACCTGTTTCTCAAATCGATGCTGCGTAAGTACGGAGGCAACGGATTGACCTATGTGCCTGTCTCTTTCGCCGCTCGGCTGGTTCGCAACGGACTGGATCCGCAGCGCGTGTCCTCACTCATGCAAGACAACCCGAGGTCGCTCTTCGAGCAGGCCGGAAAAGGATAGAGAAGCGTCATGGGTAAGAAAGTTCTGATCGCCGGTGAAAGCTGGATGACGTCGTCCACCCACGTCAAGGGTGTCGACGAGTTCACCGTGCATTCCTACGTCGAAGGCGTCGGCCCACTGCGGGACGCGCTCGCCTCCCGTGGGCACGAGGTGGTGCACATGCCGGCGCACCTGGTACCCACCCAGTTCCCCGGTAACGCAGATGCGCTGTCGGAGTTCGACGTGGTGGTGCTCTCCGATATCGGTGCCAACTCGATTCAATTGGCACCCAATGTTTTCGACCGCTTCCAGGCGGGCGAGGATCGATTGGTCGAGCTTCGGAACTGGGTGCACGACGGCGGTGCGCTGATGATGATCGGCGGATACCTCTCGTTCTCCGGGTTTCAGGCTCGGGCCGCGTTCCGGCAGACGGCCCTCGCCGACGCACTGCCGGTGACGATGCTCCCGGAAGACGATCGGGTGGAGACGCCCGGTGGAATGATTCCCGTCGTCGTCGACGGCACCCACCCCACCGTGAGCGGCAGCGGCACCGAGTGGCCTGCCCTGCTCGGCTACAACCGAGTGATCGCCAAGGACGGGGTTGCCGTACCGGCCACCATCAACGGTGATCCGCTGGTGGCGGCGGGCGCCTACGGCAAGGGCCGCTCCGCAGTGTTCACCTCGGACTGCTCACCGCACTGGGCACCGCCGGAGTTCTGCGAACAATGGCTCGGATACACGGATCTGTTCGACGGCCTGATCACCTGGTTGTCCGAAAAGTGACTCGCTCCGCCGAACTGACTGCGCGGCAGCATCGCAATCTTGCTGCCGCGCAGCGTGTCCGCTTCATCACCGACTCGATCGACGGCACGTTGCGCGACGACGACTTTCGGCGCTACCTGGTGATCGAGGAAGCATTCGTGCTCACCGCGGTGCGCATTCTCGGGCTCGTGGTCGCGGAGTCGACGTCGTTGGACGACGCCACCGATCACGTGACGTCACTGTCCAACCTGGTCGGCGAGCAGCGCGAATACTTCGCGGGGCTACGCGAGCAGTTTCCGTACGACGGTGACGTGGACGAATTGATCGAGAGCTCGTCCGTTCTGTCGAACTACGCACTGGGACTTGCCCGTAAGGACGGTAGAGCCGCAGCTCTGGTCGCAATGTTCGCCGCCGAAACCCTGTATCTGTCCTGGTGTCGCGCGGCGATGGACAAATCTGTCGATCGTGAACCGGCACTGCAGGAGTGGATCGAGATGCACACCCGCCCCGCGTTCGTCGCGCAGGTGGACGCGTTGGCCCGAGAAGTCGACGCGATGGACGAGGTGGACGACGCGACCCTGGACGCGTGGTTCGTCGGAATGTTGGCTGCCGAGATGGAATTTCACGACGCCGCAATTACCCACGACAGTGGTGTGGACAAGCGCCACTGAAGGCACCTATCCGCACCACTGCCGCAGGCGCTCAGCTTGTCTGGGTCTCGATGGTTCGTTGCGTGTTGTCGTGGGCGATCTCGATCTTACGTGGCTTGGCCCGCTCCGCCAGCGGGATGGTGACCGTCAGGACGCCGTTGTCGTAGGACGCCGAGATCTTCTCCGCGTCGACCCCGTCACCGAGCGAGAGCTGGCGTCGATACGTTCCGGCAAATCGCTCCGACGAAAGCCACTGCACGCCATCACTGGTGGGTGCGGTTCGATGCGCGGTCAACGTTAGGGTGCCGCGATCGACGTCGACGTCGATCGAGCCCGGATCGACACCCGGGAGGTCTGCGTTGAGGACGTAGTGATCGTCGAGCTTGTAGAGGTCCATAGGCATGAACCTGGGTGCACGGTCCGAACCACTGGTCGCGCCGAGCATCCCGGCAGCAATCGAGTCGAGGTCACGGAACGGATCGAAGCGAAGCACAGCAACCACCTCCTGAACGACGATGCGTCCGCCCCTGTGGCGGCCGCGTCTTCACTGTGCGAGACCCAAATTAGCACTCTCCACCCACGAGTGCCAAGAGGGAATTTGCTCCACAGTGGTGTGGCTGAGTGCCGCCCAGGGCACTCGACCACACCACTGCCGCAGGCACTTACAGCCGTTCGATAGGCCGTCCAGCGTACCGACAAGAATGGCTCGAAAGTGCCGATCAACGAGTTGCGGGTGCGCATCGCGTAGCTACCGCAATCCGAATCGGAGAAGCGCACACACAACGGTCACGACGCGTAGCCTGCTGCTCATGGGCGATGATCGGAGTGCTGCACCGGAGGCCGATCCGCTAGCTAAGTGGCGGAAGTTTCCGGGCAGCGTGGAACCAACTCAGGAGGGTAGGCGCTGGAGTCGGACGCGTCGCCATGGGACCGCCCTTCCAACTATGATCCGAGTACGGGGATAGTTCATTGAGTGAGTATTCCTGATGCGCTGGATCGCAATAGTTTTTGGCCTCGCCCTGTCCGCAGCGTCGTCACTTCTGTGGCATTTCGCAGCGCCCCTAGCGCCCTTCGACCCGGCGGCGACCTCCGGTGAATCCGGCAGCATATCGATTCTCGGCTACGCACTGATATTCACCGAACAGGGTCCGCCGTGGCTTCCGTCGTCACTCGTCATCGGTGCGCTGACACTGTGCGGGGTCGCAGCGGCAGCATGGATGCGAAGATCTCGGCAGTCTCTGTTCTGGTGGCCCCTGCCGACGTCGGTGTTTCTCGGAGGTCTTTTGTGGGCCGTCGCAACCGTCAACCCGCCGCAAGCTTCCGGTATTGCCATGGTTCACCCTGATTCGATGACCGCGCGGATGTCGAACTCACCGCTGTTCCGCGAGTCGAGTCTCGTATTCCTGGTCGAATGCCAGACAGCGTCGATCGTGATCGGTGCCGTGTTCGCCGCAATCCAATACACAGCCGACCGACGCCGACGGTGAGGCAGTTCAGGACTCGACCGACATTGGTACCAGTATCAGTCCTGTTCGGCACCGGTTTCGTATAGCGCCGCCAAACCGTCCGCCTGCAGTAGCCGAAGTTCCTGTGTCCACTTCGACTACATGGCCTTGCCTACGAGTCCCACACCGATGCCGACGAACAGCACTCCGACTGTTCTGTTCCACCGCTTCGAGGTCGCCGAACGACCGGCCACGCCATTGACGACTGCGGTGACCACCGCCCATACCGCCAGTCCTAATGCAACATCGATGATTCCGAGGATCCCGATCTGCAGGGGCAGCGAACCGTCGGGGTCGACGAACTGCGGCAGGATGGCGACGAAGAACAGAATCGCCTTCGGATTCAGCAGATTCGTCGTCAGACCCATCCGAAACCAACCCTCATCTGCGTCCGGCGATGGCGAAGCCACCGAATCCCGAATTGCCGCGACCCCCAACCAGATGAGGTAGAGACCACCCGCAACTTGAACAGCACTGAGCGCCAACGGCAATCGAGAGATCAACAGCGATACTCCGATTACAGCCGCGACCATGTGCACGCACAGTCCCGTCTGCGCACCGAGGCCCGCCCGCCAGCCCGCGCTGCGACTCGTCGCTGCCGCCCGGGCCACAACCGCGAAGTCGGGGCCGGGAATCGCGTAGGCCAGCAGCACAACGCCGAGGAACGGCAACCATCGAATGTCCGTCATCGTCTCGAGACTATCTGATGCTTTTGATTCCGTAAACCGTTAGAGTCGGCGCATGGATTGGAACTGGTTGGGCGACCACTTCGCACTCGACGTAGTCAACACCGTGCAGTTGCAGCGCGGCACCTACGCCGAGTTGATCGTCTCGGTCGACGACCTCCAGGAATGGGCCGAACTGCAGGGCGCGCGAGTACCCGAGGTCATCTCCGCCAATGCCGACGTGGAGAAATTTCGGGTGACGCGCGACCACATGCTGTCGCTACTGCGGGCGGTGGCGTCGAACATGGATGTTTCGGAAGAATGCGTCGAACATATCGATGACATTGCGCAACGACACCCTGTGACCCGCCGAATCGATCTCGGAGACGGCGGTGGCGTCGGACATGTTGTGGGAACAGCAGATCCGATCGAATCGCTTTGTGCGCGTGCTGCGTCGGCCGTTATCGACCTATTGAACGGGCCGGATCGTGATCGACTGGCGTTGTGCGATGCCCCGCGATGCGGTCAACTGTTTCTGCAGGATCGACCCAATCAGCAATGGTGTTGCGGCGCATGCGGCAATCGGGCGCGCGCGGCACGACACCACGCCGTGAAGAAGGACAGGTCATGAACATTTCGGTACATCAAGTGGTCCTCGACTGCACCGACACCCGTGAGTCCGCCGAGTTCTACCGGCAACTACTCGGATTCGAATACGTCCCCGGCTACGCCGAACCGATCAATCCGGATTGGCTCGCGATCACCGCACCCGACGGTTCGTGGCGTATCGCGTTTCAGCAGGTCGGCGCACTTCCGGCCGCAACATGGCCGGACGGCGAACACCCTCAGATGTTGCACCTGGACTTCCGCGTCGACACTGTCGCGCAACTCGACGAAGAACATTCGCGTGCAACGGGTTTGGGAGCTACTCTGCTTCGGGATCTGCACGACGACCCGGTGGAGCCGATCCGAATCTATGCCGACCCGGCCGGCCATCCATTCTGCATCTTCGTGGGTGGATGAACCCAGCGCACCGTCTCGCGGCCGATCGGCTCCCCACATTCGGATACCCGACGCCGATCGGAGTCAGAAATCCAAAACTGGGGAGCCGATCAGCGGCAGAGGCCGGCTGAGCACGTCTACGCCCCTCGCATGGATTCACGCCCGCTACAGGGGGTGCGGATTCCGACGAAGGGCGTATTTACCGCTAGGCCTTGCCGATCAGCTCCCCACATTCGGATACCCGACGCCGATCGGAGTCAGAAATCCAAAACTGGGGAGCCGATCCGCGGTAGAGGCCGAACCAACTAAGCCGCCGAGTGGTGTGATTGAGTGCCGCCCAGGGCACTTAATCACACCACTGCCGCAGGCATTCAGCCCAATTGCACTGTTGCCGTGGCCCGGTGGCCGAAGATGCGCTTGCCCTCGAATGTCGCGCCCAGTGAGATGACTGCAGTCCGCGTCGCCTCGTCCTTGGACTTGATCTTGCCGGTGAAGACGATTTCGGCGGCCTTGTGGGTGTCCACGGGGATGGGGGTAGTGAAGCGGACGGTGTAGTCCTTCACAGCGCCCGGGTCGCCGAGCCACTCGGTGACGTAGCCGCCGCCGACGCCCATCGTGAGCATCCCGTGGGCCAGCACGTTCTCGAGATCGATCAGCTTGGCGAACTGCTCGCTCCAGTGAATCGGGTTCGCGTCACCGGCAACGCCTGCGTAGTTGACCAGATCACCGCGGGTCAGGCGCACCGTGCGCGGCGGCAGTTCGTCTCCGACATTGACGTCGTCGAACTTCTGCGTCGGCCGACCCCGGTACTCCTCGACGATCAGCGGCTCGTGCTCCTGCGGAGTGGACAGTGTGCCGCTTTCGCCGGAATCGGCACCGCTGACGTCCGTCGTCGCACCGAACATCACCAAGTTCTTCGCGGACTCGGCGATGGCCGGATCGATCTCGCCGGACCGACCGACGAGGAGCGTGGTGTACGTGGTCTGCACCAATTCGTTCTTCTGATTGGACACGACGTTCTTGGTGACCATCATGTCGCGACCCATGACCGTCTTGAACGAATCGAGCGAGACATCGCATGTCAGTTGGTCGCCGGCAAGGATCGGCTTCTGGAACACCAGCACCTGATCGGTCTGCAGAATCTGGCTCAGGTCGTAGCCCTCGGCGATGGACTGGAGAAGCTTCTTCTGCGCGAGGGTGCCGACCAGCGACATGAACGTCAAAGGTGCGACGAGGGCGCTGTGCCCCAGAGCGGCGGCAGCGTCGCCATCCCAGTGGGCGGGGTGGAAATCCTGGACGGCGCGGGCATATTCACGGACCTTCTCGCGGCCCACCTCGTAGTAGTCCTCGGTGCGGTAGTGATAACCGACCATGCTCCGAGCGTGTTCCGCCGGATCGAACGCCTCCTCGCCGGTCGCTGCCGTACCGGACTCCGCTACCTGCTCTGCCACTGTTGTCCCACCGTCTCGTACCCCACTGTTCACCATTACCCGAGCAACTTACCGAACAACGGCGTTGGTTGGCCAGGCCGGAGGGGTCAAGCCGAGCGGTGTCGCGGAGAGTCGTGGTAGCCCACCATGCCCACCATCGAGGCGTGTTGCGACGGCACAACGTTGGCGATCATGGCACCACGCGGGCGATGGCGACGCGACGCGACCGCGTCGACTGCCATCAGAGCCGCACCGTGGGCGGTGAGGGACTCCGGATTGGCGGGCGCGACGACCGGCAGCATCAGATCACGACGAAACAGACGCCGCAGCGTCGGGATGTTGGCGCAGCCGCCGACCATCACCAAGGCGTTGACGGCACAGGGAGCGTCGACGATGACACTGGCCACCCAGTCCTCGAGCGAACGAATGCTGCGCTCGAGAACATCGTCGAAAGTATTGCGCCACAATCGCACCGGCCCACCGACGAAAGGTCCGGCAACTTCCGCCACCCGCAGCCTGGACAGCTGCTCGCGTGCGGTGCGAACCGACACCGCCAGATCTGCTCGGGTGCGATCGGACGCCAACTCGTCCGCTCCGTACATCGAGAGCAAGTAGCGGGAGACCTGCTCGTCGCAGCTGTTACCCCCGAACAGCGTGGTGCGCACCGAACTGAAGACCGTGCCGGTGGCCGGATCCGCGACCGACACCGTGGTGCCCGACGCTCCGACGTCACAGATCGCGACGGTACGAGCGCCCTCCAGCTGGCCGGTGCCCCGCAGATACCGCAGCTGAGCACCGAGTTCGGAGGCGACCAACAGACGATCGGCCTCGTACGTGGAGTAGGCGGAGGTTCGCGCGCGAGCACCGGGATCGTCGGGCACAGCCAAGACGATGTCGGTTCTGTCGACCATCTGGTCGCGCGACATGGAGTCCAGCAAGTCGATGGCGACCCGAAGATGGTCGTCGGGATCGAACGAGTGAACGATGTGGGCCGACCGCACCGACTCGTCGATCGCATCGACTGCGACCCCTCGGGCAGTGGCGGAACCCACCGAAACACCAAGGACTGTTCTCATGATTCCTCGACTCGACTGGCTACTCCGACCAGCCGATACTAACCGCCGAACCGTCGCCTGGACAGCAAACTGGGTATCTCGATGAACTTTTGGTTTGTTTTGGGAGATATAACAAGCAGCAGGACATCAGCCGTCCGTTCTCACGCGACGTGGTCGAACGGTTCTCGACGGTCCGCCAGCAGCGGACCCCATTCCTCCTGCGCCGACGTCATCGCCGCGCACGCGACACCGTTGGCCGAAGCCATCCCACGCGCAGCCGCGACGATGGAGCGGGCGGACTGCACGAGCGAGACATCGAAGCGGAAGCTGTGCGCCGCCAATTCGGCGAACGCCTCCTCCGGACTACAACCACGCAGCGCGATGAGAACACCCACTGCCCTGTCGATGGTCGTACGGGTCACCGGTTCTGCTGCGGGATGTTCGGTCATCGAATACTCACCGTCTACTGGTCGATCACCCGATGGTAGCGGCGGGTGAGCAGAAGTTCAGGTGTCCGAGTCGAATTCACATACCCGTCACGCGAAGGACTTGTACAAGTATCAAAACCGCTCGCTCACAATGCAATCAACGGATCGAGGGCTATTCGACCGAATCTGTCGGCGGTTCTGTATCGGTGGTGGGCTCGGTGATCTCCGGAACCTCGGTGGTCGGCTCGGCCGGGTCCGTGGACGGCACCTCGGTTTCGGGTTCCGGCTCGGGCGGGGGATCGACGGTCGTAGGTTCCTCGCCACCCGAGTCGCCACCCGAGTCGCCACCGCCGGAATCACCGCCGGAATCACCGCCACCGGAGTTGCCCCCGCCGGGTCTGCCGCCACCCGAATCGACGGCACCCGCATCGACGCCACCCGTATCGACGCGCCCGGAGTTGCCTCCTCCCGACGACGCCTCGACGTCCGGAGTGGGGACCGAACCCGCAGTGGGTGCTGCGCTCCAGGTACCGACCGGCATCGGCCCGTACGCGGGGGCCTCGAGCAACCCGGTGTCGACGGCCGGAACCGCCGACGGGTCGGTAGAGGGGACCGCCGAATCGGCGACCACCACCGCCGAGGACGCGGCTTCGTTGTCTCCGCTCGACGGGACCTCGGCAACATCGGCGGTATCGACCACGGAATTCTGCGTTGGATCGGACGCCGCCAGTGCCCACACGGTGGCTCCGCTCAGTGCGGCGAGAACCGCGACGCCCAACCCGATCATCGTCAGTCTCGCGCTGCGGGGCGTACCGGCCACATCGCTGCCGGAACCACTTCGGTCTTCTTCACCCGTCGCAGTCGGAACGGCCACCGGCTCGGCGAGGGCGGCCTTGGCTCCGATCAGTGCCGCTGCAATTACCGATGGAACCGCGGAGTTCAACCGCGGATCTCCGGCATCCACTACCCCGACGTCATGAATATCGTGGGCGGCCAGAGCGGCACGAACGGTCCCGCAGAGCGCGATGCTGTCGCAGACCACCCCGGACCCGCTGATCAGCAGGTCGTTCTGGGCCGCCTGCACCCTCATGATTCCGAGCATCGTCGTGACGGCGTCCCCGACACCCCCGGGAGCCGAGGAGACGGAGACGGTGCGAGTGGAAATGGGGCCGAGCTCGGGTAGATCGGCCTCGACCAACGCAGCAGATATTTCGTCGTCACCGACGTGCACCCCGAGCGCAATGGCCATGATCGTCGACTCCCCCGATTCGATTCGGACTCAGAGTACCCTTCGAGTCTCGAATCGGGGAATCATCCCGGTTTCGGTGATCAGAACTCCAACCTGCTCGCCTCGTCCCGGGCTACCTCGGCGGCGCGACGCTCGCGCTCGAACAGCAGGCCGAAGGTGAAACCGTTCTCCCCCGCCGTCGTCCCTGCCCGCGCGCCGAGAGTTCGCAGAATTTCCGCCGCGATCACCGCATCCTGGTGCTCTCCCAGCACCTCCTGAATTGTCTTGTAGTGCTTGATGTTCGCTTTCGAGACCTTCTTGTCCACCACCGGCGCCACCAACTCGGCCGCATACCGCGCACGTTTCGACGCCTTCCGTGCACGATGCAACGCCTCGTCGTCGGTACCGCGCACGGCACTCTTCGTGCGATCGATCGCCTTCTTGCCGGCCTTGCGCGCCAGCTTGACCAACACGCGGTCGGTGACCTCGCCGTCGATCGGTAGCCCCCGCGACCACTCCGACAGCGTCGTGAGCAGCGCGCGGTAACGATCTCCGTCGAGTTCGGTCATCGCCGCCTCGCGGTATCGGATCTGCTCGGCCAACAGATCGTTCTCGATGCGCGACGCCACCGGCCCGAGCACCAGTTCGGGCGGCAGTTCGCGCAGCGCTGCCGCGAACCGAGCACGCTGCACCTGACGATCTCGAACCTCACCGAGAAGGCTTGCATACCAGGACAGTTCGGCCTCGAGTTGGGCAGCCGGCTCGTCCTCGAACAGACTCCCGAACACGCGGAGGGTACTGCGGTAGCGCCGAATGGCCACCCGCGTGGAGTGAATCGGATCCAGCCCCCGACGCAGATACACATCGCCTGCGACGATCGCCTGCGCCTGATCGTCGAGATAGTCCGCCAGCAGCGCCACCCCGGGTTCGGCAGGTTCCTGGCGCACCACCGACAGCGCACGATCCAACTTCGACGGATGCGCCGAGGGCCGAGCACCGGCGGCGCGCAGCACCTTGCCCGCCTTCTTCAGGAACGACTCCGAGCCTGCGGGTCCGAGTTCCACCTCCACCTCGCGCCACCGCGGACCGGTCGCACCGCCGATCAAGACCACCGACACTTCGTCGTCGGCGATTTCCGCGACGACGGCCCCATCGGCGTCGGACACGGTGTGGATCGTTCGACGCGTCGTCAAAGTAGCGACCGCGGCCAACTGCGCGCCCATCACCGCACCGCGCAGCACATCGTTCAGCTCGTCCGGCACCGCGTTGTGCGCACCGCTGCCGAGAGGGAGCCGAATCTCGGTCCGCGCCTTCTCCGCCGGGACCTTTGCATGCCAGCCGTTGTCGGAGTCACCGGTACGACGCCGGACGGTGATCCCGCGTCGCAACAGGTCGTGGCCCGCAGTGTCGAAATACTCACTGCTCAGGTCGGTCTCGCTCGACACCAGTGCGCCGCCGGTGGGCACCAGCGCAGCGAGAGTGGGCAACTGAAATTCTGCGTCGACGTCGAACTTGTCTTCGCGCTCGGTCTGAATCGACTCCATACTGCTCATCCTGCCTCGAGTGCCCGGGCCGATGACGGCCGAAAGCGCAGACCGGTCAGCGTCGCGGAAAGTCGAAATCCGGCAATGAAAAGTCGATCGTCCGAGTCGGCCGCGTTGTTGTCGTCGTGGTCCGGGTCGTCGTGGTGGGACGCGTTGTGGTCGGACGAGTCGTGGCGGCAGGTGGGACAGTCGTCTGCACCACGGTCGACCGATCGACGGTGGGCCTGCTCGGTGCCGTTGTCTGCTCGATGTCGGACGGGGCACCGGTCGTGGTGACGGTGCGCCGTGTGGCGGTGGTGCTTTCGGCGACCGTCGTGGCCGGTGCCTGGGACGAGGACGACGTTGGCGGCGCGCCGGCCGAAGGAGAGGTCGGCGTCGCCGTCGTGGTCGCGAACGGCACCGACGGTCCGGCGGGTTCGGCGGGTTCGGCGGGTTCGGCGGGTGACCCGTCTGCCGCAGGCACCACGGACTGCGACCGGGCGGGTTGCGAGGAGCCCTGCGACGTGGTCACCGACGGCGCTGGATCCTCGCCGCTGGTCCGTGCCGCCGCAGTGACCACGGTGCCGGCTGCACACACCGCGACGAGTGCCGCGAGCGCACCGCCGAGATGCCGGGACTTGTTGGCCCTGGTCATCCGCTTGGAGGAGGTGTCGCTGTGCCGCGGACGCTTCGAGACCACCGGGACAACCGCGGTCACCTCGAGGTCTGCGGAATCCCGGTCCACGGCAGCGAACCGATCGGTGAGCGCCTCCGGTGCCGCAGGCGCAGGCCGCAGACCCACCGTCCGAGCGATCCCAGCAGCGCCGTGCGCCGCCAGCAGTTCCGGCTGCTCGGGCACATAGACCGGCATCGACACCGCGTCGAACAGGACCTGACGAATTATCTGCATGTTGGCACCGCCGCCGACGGCGACGACGGCGTCGACGCGAACGCCCTGCGCCTCGACCGCGTCGAGGACGTCGACGGCCATCGAGACAGCTCGGTGCACGGCGTCGCCGATGACCTCGTCGAGATTGCCACGCCACAGCGACGCGCGTCCGCCGACGAACGGCCCGGTGATCGACACGCTGCGAAGCAGAGCCAGCTCGTGTTTGCCGTCGCGGACGTCGTGCACGAGCCGCCTGCGAGCCTCGATCGTCAGCGCCTCGGCCGCGCCGAATGTCGCGATGAGGTGATCGCACAGCATTCGATCGCACTCGTCACCACTGAGCGCGTCCGTTCGACGCGACGCGAGAACGTCGCCGCTGTCGATGTCGACCACGGAGACCGAGGTACCGGACGCGCCGACGTCGAACAGGGCGACGCAGCGTTCGCCTGCCAGCACACGTGTCTCACGTAGTGCGCCCAATTGGGCACCGAGTTCGGACACGAGGACGACACCGTCGGAGAAATCCTGATCGTAGGCCGCTCTTGGGTCGCTCTCACGCAATGCGAGCACCGGATAGAAATCCGCCGACGCATACTCCGACGCCAGGTTGTGAACCGATGTGATGACGGCATCCCACGGATCGGGGGCGAGGCCGTTGGGTGCGGGCCGGGAGGCGACGGGCTCGTGCACTTCCAGCACGGCGCCGGAGCGAGCGTTGGCACTGATCACGCTGCGGAGACCACTCGACCCCAACGAAGCGCCGAGTACGGACACATCGGGAACCGCGGACACAAGAAACCTCACTCTGGTAGGCCCCAACCCACGTCAGGTCACCAGAGTACCGTTACAACCGTCCGTTCGTCATGTTTTTCGGCGGTCAAACAAACTGCAAGATCGTTACTCGACGCTCGACCGGACGAAATTCAGGTAGGCCTTCGACGGCGTCGGCCCACGCTGACCCTGATACTTCGACCCCACCGCGGCACTGCCGTACGGATTCTCGGACGGCGACGACAGCCGGAACAGACACAGCTGCCCGATCTTCATGCCCGGCCACAACGTGATCGGGAGGTTGGCGACGTTGGACAACTCCAACGTGATGTGGCCGCTGAAGCCCGGATCGATGAACCCTGCAGTCGAGTGCGTGAGCAGACCCAGCCGCCCGAGCGAGCTCTTCCCCTCGAGCCGACCGGCCAGGTAGTCCGGCAGCGTCGTCAATTCGAGAGTGGAGCCGAGAACGAATTCACCCGGGTGCAGAACGAAGGGCTCGCCGGCCGCGGGTTCGACCAACGTCGTCAACTCGTCTTGCTGGAGCGACGGGTCGATGTGGGTGTAGCGGGTGTTGTTGAACACCCGAAACAGCTTGTCGAGCCGCACATCGACACTCGACGGCTGAACCATCGACGGGTCGAACGGTTCGATCGCCAGGTTTCCCTGGGTCACTTCGGCACGGATGTCACGGTCGGAGAGCAGCACCTCTGCAGGCTACTGGTCCTGGGCGGTCCCCCGCGACACACCCGAGTCCCGATCGCGGCGCATAGCTCTGCAAAGGAAAAGCCGGACAATCGAGCGGCACGACCATTCACATTCGGCAAACTCCTGTCAGGAAGACTGAAATGACAATTGCGTTCGACGTCCCCTCGTACTGGGATCAGCGATCCCAATGCTTCGTTCTGGCCACCACTCCCACAGAAAATCCGGCGTTGTGGAAACAATTCCTGGATGGCGCAGAGGAAAGCTATATGCGACACGGTGTCACCACCGCTCTCGAAATATCGGCCATTCGTGACGGCAGCACCACGGCGCTGTTCTTCGCCGCACTCGACCGAACCGGACAAATAGTCGGCGGGGTACGGGTACAAGGACCGTATTCCTCGGTCGATCAATCGCACGCACTGATCGAATTCGCCGACCATCCAGAAGGCCTACGGCACGTGCACACCATGCTCGACGAACGCATCGGCCACGGAGTCGTCGAACTCAAATCCGCGTGGGTCGCTCAGCACGCACCCCACGGCCGCGCCGTCACCGCGATGATCGCCGAATCCCCCGCCTACAGCACAGCACTTCTCGGTGCGCGCTACGCCCTTGCCACCGCGGCCTCCCACGTCCGTACCGCATGGCTCGACACCGGCGCCGTCATCGCCACCCAGATCGCGCCGATCCCCTATCCTGACGATCGCTATCGAACCGAGGTGTTCTGGTGGGACAGAACAACACTCGCATTCAACGCCGACCTGGCCACCTGGCGCCGAATGCGGCACAACACGGTCACCCTGCTCGCACACCGCCGCGCAGCCGTCGAACTCCCGGAAGCAGTCGCATCATGAACGATCGAACCACGCCCGGCCACCACTGGAAGCCTGTGATATTCGACGAGACGGACGCCACACAGCGCGACGCACTCGACGAACTCAGAGCCGACCCCACCCTCACTTTCCTGGACGAGCGAGAGACGCAGAGAAATGGCCTGCGCTCACTGCTTCCCAGCCCTGAGCAGAGCTTTCTCGACGAAAACGACAGGTGGGTTTTCTTTCCGTGGCGAAAGACGGTTGTCGCCGTACTCGGACCCCGCTCGTTTCGACACCTGCGGCTGGACAGGAACAGAAACAAGATAACCCTCGAGGAACAGAATTCCTTGGGAGATCTCACGATAGGAATCATCGGCCTCAGCGTCGGGCACGCCATTGCCCACACTCTCGCACTCGAAGGAATCTGCGGGACGCTTCGACTCGCCGATTTCGACGAGATCGAACTGTCCAACCTCAACAGAATTCCCGCGTCCATCCTCGATCTCGGGGTCAACAAAGCGGTCGTCGCGGCCCGACGCATTGCCGAAATCGACCCGTATCTGCGCGTCGAGATCGCCGAGGACGGAATCACCGAGAACACCATCGACGAGTTCTTCGACGGACTCGATCTGCTCGTCGAGGAATGCGACTCCCTCGATGTCAAGGTCCGCGCCCGCGAGGCAGCCCGCTCGCGCGGGATCCCGGTACTGATGGAGACCTCCGACCGGGGACTGCTCGACGTCGAGCGCTTCGACCTCGAACCCGACCGTCCGGTGTTCCACGGCGTCCTCGGCGAGATCGACTCGACGAGCCTGCAGGGGCTGGGCACGCGCGACAAGATCCCCATCGTGCTCGATCAGCTCGACGCCTCACTGCTCTCGGCCCGGATGGCCGCCTCGATGGTGGAAGTGAGCGAAACGATCGAGACCTGGCCACAATTGGGCGGCGACGTTCAACTCGGCGGCGCAACCATCGCAGCAGCCGTTCGACGCTTCGGCACCGGAGCGCACCTGCCCTCCGGACGAATCCGCGTCGATCTCGAGACCCATCTCGACGCGCTCGCGACCCCGAACCCGACGCCGAGGGCGCAGCAGTCTTCGGTCGACACCACCGTCGACGCTCACCACGCAGCCGTCGATCCCGACGCGCTCGTTCTCGACGCTGCGCGCCGGGCACCGTCCGGTGGAAACAGTCAGCCGTGGACGTTCACCCGTGAAGGACACACCGTGCGGATCGGGGTGGATCGTTCCCGCACGTCGACCCTCGACGTCGCCTTCCGGGGCAGCTACGTGGCAGTGGGTGCGGCCGCCTTCAACGCGCGCGTGGTGGCCACCGCGCAGGGCAGGCTCGACCGCAGCGAGGTCACCGACCACGGAGTCGAGATCACCCTGAGTGCGGGCGACCCACAACCCGTCACGGATCGACGCCTGCTCGACGGCGTTCTCGAGCGGTGCACCAATCGAGAAATGGGCACCGGCGCACCCCTGGATGCCGGCATCGCCGCCGACATCGCCGCTGCGGCAGAAGCAGAGGGTGGCCGGGTAGTGCTGCTGACGGCACCCGAGTCCATCGCGGCGGCCGCGGATATCCTCGCCGCTGCCGATCGAATCCGGTATCTCACACCGCACCTGCATCGAGACATGTTCTCCGAGTTACGCTGGCCGGGAGATCTCGATCCCGACCGGGGAATCGAGGTGTCGACTCTGGGGATCGACGACGCGGACCTGTCCAAGCTCGAGATCGTCAAGCGGCCGGACGTCATGGAGCTCGTGCATGCGTGGGACGCCGGTGCAGCGCTCGGGATCGACATGCGCGACCGTGTGCTGTCGAGTTCGGCACTCGCAGTGGTCGTCGTGCCCGGATCGACCGCAGCAGATTACATCATCGGGGGATGTGCAACGGAGAACGTTTGGGTAACTGCGCATTTGCGCGGATTGGCAGTGCAGCCGGTTTCCCCCGCGTTCCTCTATGCGCGCACCGCGGAGGAATATCGACAACTGGCACCGCACCACGCAGAAACGCTGCAGCAGTTGAGTTTCGAGCTCCGCGCTCTGCTTGAAATCGAAAACACAGAGTCCGTCGCGCTGGTGTTGCGGCTCGGTAGCGCCCCGAAAACTCCGATACATAGTCGCAGACTTCCTGTTTCAGCGTCTGTATCGGGGTAGAGTTCCGGCGGAGACCAGGGGGAACAGTCCTGCACTGCGTCTACGAGAGGCGGGAGTGGGGCCCTGGAGCACAACCAGACGCTCGAGGTCCTCGTCACCGGCGTCGCAACCGAACTCATGGGAGTCGATGCGGCGACGGTGCGCGAGGCCTACGACTCCGTGCTGCGGCAACTCGTGGACTACCTGGGCATCGACTTCAGCTTCCTCCGGCACAACGATTTCGAGGCCAGGGCCACCAGACTCAGCGCAGAATGGCCACCGCGACTGAGCGTGCCCGATCCCGACCCACTGGCAGTGGTCTACTTCGACGAAGCAGACTCGGTGTTCCGCCTGGCCGAAACACTGACCGAACCGGCAGTGTTTCGGCCGGACCCGGAGCAGGAGGACTACCGCCGACGCGTCGAGGACGCGTCGGGATTCTCTGCGACCTCGATGGCCGTCGTCCCGCTGCTGCACTCGGAGCGCACCACCGGCATCCTCGGCTTCATCAAGATCGGCGACCGAACGTGGTCCGAGGCAGAACTCAACGCGCTCAAAGCGATTGCGGCACTGCTCTCCCAACTTCAGGCGCGAGTGAGCGCCGAGGAGCAACTCCGGTTCTCGGCGCTGCACGACCACCTGACCAAACTGCCCAACCGCACAGCGCTCACACAACACCTCCGCGAACGACTCGACCCGGCCATGCCCGGTCCCGTCGCCGTGATGCACATCGACCTCGATCGACTCAAAGCCTTGAACGACTTTCTGGGACACCTCGCCGGAGACCACTACCTCCAGACCATCGCCGACCGACTGCAGAGCTTCGTCGGCAAGTCGGCCGGTCTCGTGGCACGCCTGGGCGGCGACGAATTCCTGGTGGTACTGGCCGGGCCGTGCTCGGCCCGGGTCGCAGCACACCACGCCGAGATGATCGCCGACGCCATGTACGCCCCCGTCACCCTCGGAGTCGAACGCATCAGCAGAAGCGCGAGCATCGGAATCGCCTTCGGCCAGCCGGGCAAGCACACCGCGGAGTCGCTTCTGCGGCAGGCAGATCAAGCCGCCCTGGTAGCCAAACGCGGAGGCGGGCACGACATCGCCCTGTTCACCGAGGAGATGCACGCCGAAGCCGAACTCCGCAACGACGTCGAGATCCATCTGCGCGACGCCATCGCAGGCGACTCCCTCACCCTGCACTTCCAGCCCGAAGTGGACCTCGTCACCGGACGCATCACCGCAGTCGAAGCACTGGTCCGATGGCAACACCCCACCCGAGGCCTACTTCCCCCGTCCGCGTTCATCCCAGTGGCCGAGGACACGAACCTCGCCGGAGAACTCGGCCGCTGGGTGCTCGACCACGCCTGCCGCACCCTCGCCGACTGGCAACGCGAGATCCCCCACCTCGACATCGCCATGCGCGTCAACATATCTCCCGTCCAACTGGTCACCAACGGATTCGTCGGTGCCGTCGCCAGAGCACTCACGGAGTTCTCGATAGCCGGGCCCGACCTCTGCCTCGAGATCACCGAAGTGGCAGTGGTACAGGACCTTTCCCGCACCCGCGTGACACTGCGCGAACTCCGCGAACTCGGCGTGCAAGTGGCCATAGACGACTTCGGCACCGGATACAGCTCGCTGTCGCACCTCAAGGAACTTCCCGTCGATGCACTCAAGATCGACCGCGCCTTCGTCACCGACCTCGGAGCCAGAAACACCGGCGACCTCGCCATCGTCCAATCCATCATCGGACTCGCCGACGCATTCGGACTCGACATCATCGCCGAAGGCGTCGAAACACAGACCGCCAGAAACACCCTGATCGAACTGGGCTGCACTCGCGCACAGGGATACCTGTTCTCCAAGCCGGTACCAGCACACGACGCCCTCACCCTGCTGCACGGCGTGCGAATCGACATCTGAACGCCCTGGTAACCTCGAACCGCACCACACGCCGGTGTAGTTCATTGGTAGAACGCGACCTTCCCAAGGTTGAGAGGCGGGTTCGATTCCCGTCACCGGCTCCACGCTGGCTCCCCCTCGAGTCGCTTCCGCCTCGCCCACACCGCTGATTTCGCTAACCCTCCCTAGTCACTGCGGTCACTCCTGAAACAAACCGACCACCGCAGACCATTGGTCGATACCCTTGCTACCGACCAGTAACATAGGCTAATTCATTCATTGTATTCGCAAGAATTCCTGCATTTCAAAAGAAACTTCTGTCGCCTAGTTTGCCGTGCTAGAAATCAAATGTCGACATTTGTTCACCGACATATGACCCTGACAGGAATCCCCCTCATGCGATCACTATTCACAATTGTCGCGGTCGCCCTGACGACGATGGCCGTGGCCGTCTCGTCGGCGACCGCAGCCCCGTCACTCGCCGCGCCCCCGAGAACCCAGGGCGGAGCAGGAACCGTGCTGTGGGAAGACCAATTCAACGGGTACGGCGGACCCGACCCCTCCAAATGGGGGTTTCAGACCGGCCGCTGGGGCGCGAGTTCCGGTGAGCAGCAGTACTATACGGACTCCTGGAACAACGCCAACCAGTTCAACGGCTCACTGAACATCACCGCGCGTCGAGAGACACCACCGGACCGCAAGCGGGCACCGTACAACTTCACCAGCGCCCGCGTGGTCAGCATGGGCAAGCAATCGGTGACGCCGCCGGTGCGCATCGAAGCATCGATCAAGATGCCGAGCGCCCAGGGCCTGCTGCCCGCATTCTGGACCCTCGGTCTACAACCCGGTGGCGAATATTCATGGCCCAGCCAAGGGGAAGTGGACATCGTCGAAATTCCCGGACTGTACGGACCGTCATTCAATTTGCACGGTCCCTCGAAGTGGAACTCCAATCAAGATGTGAAGACCGGCGGCAGTATGAATCCGGTCGGCAACGGATTCCACACGTACCGCATCGACTGGCTACCGAACAGCATCACCTGGTTCGTCGACGGGGTCGCTCGATACTCCTTCACTCAGGCCCAGTACGAGGCGAAGGGTGGCAACTGGAAGGCGTTCTCGGGCGCATGGCCGCACTACATCCTGTTCAACGTCGCCGTGGGCAACAACTGGACCGGCAAGACGCTGAACAGCACGCCGTACCCGCAGACGATGAGTGTCGACTGGCTGCGTGTGAGTCGCCTCTGACCTGCAGAGCAATCCTTCTCTCCGCACGGGGCCCAGCCACCACGGCTGGGTCCCGTGCGGTGTACGCGCCAGGCACGGTTTCGCGCGAAGAACAATTCTTGTGACTTTTCTCAGTCCACACCCCCACTCATAGGGACATTCCACAGTTCGAGGAATACCGTCTATTCATGCGCGGGCCACGGCGAAGTCTGATCACCCTCGTACTCGTCGCTGCCGCTGCGCTGCTGACACCCTCCGCGCACGCGGGGCCACTGATGCCCATCGCCGCTGCCCCCGAGCAACCCGATCACGCCGATGCCATTCGCTACGCCGCATCCAATCGCGACGCCGCACCTCCCGGAGCCAACGACATGGGCTGCAAGCCCACTGCGGCGCACCCGAATCCCGTCGTCCTGGTACACGGCACCGACGCCACTGCGTACTCCGACTGGGCCGGCTTCGCACCCATCCTGAAAGCAGCCGGATTCTGCGTCTTCGCCATCAACTACGGCACCTCGCCGGACGGCAAATCCAACGGGTACGGCGTCATCGAAGACAGTGCAGCGCAACTGAAGTCGATGACACTGTCGATACTTCAGGCAACCGGTGCCGGAGCAGTCGACGTGGTCGGCTACTCGCAGGGTGCCGCGGTCGCTCGATACTTCGTCAACAGGCTCGGCGGTGCCTACGTGGTCGACAGATGGGTGGGCATCGCATCACCGACCTACGGCGGCACCATGTACGGAGTAGCGCCCGTCGTACAGGCAGTGCCGGGTGCAACCGGGGTCGTAGCGGGCGAATTCGGCCCAGGGCTCGCCCAACTGATGGCCGGATCCGATTTTCTCGAACGCCTCAATGCAGGCGGCGACACCGTGCCCGGAGTGGAGTACACCTCCATCGCGACGAGGGTCGACGAAGTGATCCAGCCGTACACCAATGCGCTGCTGCGGGATCCGGGAGCGCACAACATCGTGGTGCAGGACGTGTGCCCCGATACCGAGGTAGCGCACTTCACGTTCACCTACGACCCCACCGCGCTGCGGCTGGCGCTCAACGCACTCGACCCGGCGAACGCGCGTCCCCCGACCTGCGTACCGGTGCCGCTGGGAGCCGGAATTCTCGACGTCGTCCTCGCCAGCCACTGACCCTCACGTCAGCAGCTGATACGCCCTGAGCCCGACGTAGAGTTCCGCGGCTTGAATCGGATCACGGAAGTCGCGTCCGGTGAGCTCGGCGATGCGACGCAGCCGATACAACACCGTATTGCGATGGTAGTGCAGCGATTCGGCGGCGTCGCGGGTGGAACCGCCGCACGAGAACCAGGCGTCGAGAGTGTCCAGCAGGCTCTGCCGTTCGGCTCGCGGCAGCGCCAGCAGATCACCGAGTATCTGACGCGAGGCGATGCGGCCCGACGAGGGATCGCGGACCAGCAGCAGCGGTACCGGCACGGAGTCGTAGCGCACCGGCGCGGACGGTGAGGCCGCGTTCGGGGTGCACGACCTCGCCAACCGGGCCTGACCGACGGCATCACCGATACCCGACGGAGACCGGAAGACCGAACTCACCCCCACCCGTCCCGGACACAGCTCGCTCAGCGTGATCAACGCGCAATCGATCTCCGATTCCGTTGCGGCACAGATCAGCCCGACGCTGCCGTCCACCTCGGCGTCCCACACCGATTCGGCACCCGCGGTACGGAGGCGGGAGATCAACCCGTCGATTCCCATCGCTGCGGTCAACGGCTCCTGCGAGACCACCGCGAAGTAGCCGTGGTCGGGAATGCGAAACGTGCGCAATGCGTCCGCTGCCGCAGTCGGATTCGCGCCGTGATCGGCGAAGAGCACCCGGATGAGGCGTCCACGGGCTTCGGCGCTCTCCCGCGCACGCATGTCGGCACTCTCTCGATAGGCCTCCGCTGCCTCGTCGGAGTACACGTCGACCAGAGCCCAGACCTGGGCGGCCATGTCCAGCAGCGCATGACTCGCCCGGCCGTCCGAACGTTCCATCAATTCGTCCCAGACCAACCTGCCGCCCAGCCGAAAAGCGTGAAGCAGGGCAGCCAGCGGTACCCCCTGCTCCGCCTTGAGTCGGCCCGCGTCCCGAGCCGACTCGAGTCGCATGGGAGCACGACCGGACAGCTTGCCCAGCATCGACGCCAGATTGCTCCGCGACGCCTCGTAGAGCTGCTCGGTGGTGAGCAGCGTCGATTCCAGGTAGGCGTGCTCGGCCCCCAGGATCCGTCGCACGAGTTCCGTAGCCAGATCGTCGACGCCGTCGAGCATCGTCGCGGCCAGATCGGTCGGTGACGGATGCACGTCGAATTCGGTGGCGGTCATGACCGAACTCTAACCTCACCCGTGTAAGCCACGCCACAGCCAAATTGTGCGACTGCACAAACCGCTGCATCCGATTGAGAGCCGTGGCCCATAGCGTCCCACGTCCGAGTGCGACCACAATCACAGTGGAAGCGTGTACCCGAACGACGAGTGGAGCCGAGAAGTTGACCAGCGACGTCACCCCACACCTGAAGCCCGTACCGACGCCGGGACCCACCGAGGCAGTCGACTCCGCACTCGCCGATCTGTCCGAGGGAGAGAAGAACTGGGGACGCCTCACCCTGGCCGAGCGGCGTGCCCTGCTCGAACGCGTGCACGCGCTGACCACAGCTCACGCGCAGGAGTGGGTGACGGCGGCAGCGTCGATCAAGGGACTCGACGCCTCGTCCACCCTCGTCGGAGAGGAATGGTTGTCGGGTCCGTACTCGTTCCTGAACGGACTCGGCACCGTGGCGCACACACTGGCGGCGCTCGAAGCCGGTAGCAGTCCGCTGGCCGGTGCCACGTTCGGAACGGCACCCGGTGGGCGCACGACGGTGTCGGTGCTGCCTCTCAACATCTTCGAGCGCCTCCTGCTCAACGGGTTCACCGCCGAGGTATGGCTGAAGCCCGGAATCGACCGTGCAACCGCACAGCGGACCGCAGGCCTCGCCCAGCT
>NZ_NOZF01000078.1:0-31911 GCF_002258565.1 Rhodococcus sp. 05-2254-6 | reverse complement strand
GCCGGAGCCGTCCGCGACGTCACTCGTGAAATCGGTGATCTGATCACCGACGGAATCGAAATGCGTGAGGCGGCGAAGAAGGCGGAGCGTGACGCGCCGCTGGGCACCGTGATCAACGGCGAGTTCGAGACCCGCGAACGGTAGAGAAGAACCGGATCCACCAGCGCCGCCCGAGCATTGCTCGGGCGGCTCTGTCGTGTGTCCACTGTCAGCGTGCGCGGAGCCGCCACAGTGACGTGGTTTCGCGTGAGCGTGCCGCGTGCAACACATCGGAGCTGTCGGTGACGCGCGAATGCGTCGGGGTGGTGTCGGTTCGGCCGACGACGGCCAGGCCTGCCGCGTCGATGGCGGTGAGAAGTTCTGCGCGCGTGACCAATCCGAGCAGCTCGGCGAGGTCGGACACGATCAGCCAGGCCTCACCGTTCGGCGTCAGGTGCCCGCGGAGTCGGCTGAGGAAGGACTTGAGCATTCGCGACCCGGGGTCGTACACCGCATGTTCGATGCCCGACGTGGGTTTCGTGGGAATCCACGGCGGATTGCACACGATCAGTCCCGCACGCCCGGACGGGAAGATGTCGGCCTGCACCACCTCGACCCGATCGGCAAATCCGAGAGCATCGATGTTGGCTCGTGCGCACGCGATCGACCGCGGATCCTTGTCGGTCGCGACCACCGAGGTCACGCCGCGGCGGGCGAGCACTGCAGCCAGAACGCCCGAACCGGTGCCGATGTCGAACGCTCGATCGGTGTCCGGCAGCGGTGCGTCGGCGACGAGTTGGATGTACTCGCCGCGGACGGGGGAGAAGACGCCGTAGTGCGGGTGGATCGAGGCATCCAGCGCCGGCACGAAAACACCCTTGCGACGCCATTCGTGTGCGCCGACCATGCCGAGCAGCTCGCGCAACGACAGCACACACGGTGCCGCGTCGGGGCCGAGTGCCTCCGATACCGCTGCACGGACGTCCGGAGCCCGGCCCAGGTCGAGTCGACAGCTCGAATCGAGTTCCACCAGAAGCATTCCCAGCACGCGGGTACGTCTGGCTCGATGTTGACGATGCAGATGAAACTGCTCGGCCGGTGACGCGTCGGAGGACTGTTTGGCCGGTGGTACCCGCCGGGTCATCGCCGACAGCAGCTGCCGAGCATTGTTGTAATCGCCGCGCCACAACAGAGCTTCGCCGATCGTGGCCAGCTTGTACGCAACGTCTGCCGTCGTCGAATCGTCGACGATTCGTACCGTGCGGGGTGCGGGAGCGCCGTTCTCCGACTGCCAGCGGCACGTCCGCTCGCTACCGTCCTCGATCCACGTGATGCTCATGCCGTTCGCTTCGTTCACGCTGCGGTGTGCGGGTACTCCGCACTGCGATGTTGGAAGGCAAGGATATTCGGGTTCACGATGATGCCGCCCCTGATCTCGATCGAACGCTCGATGGTGGAATCGGCACTCCACGCCGAGGGTCCGTCGAGCACGATCCGAAGGTACGGCAGCAGCGATTCACTGATTTCCCAGGTGGCAGAGTTCCACAGGTAGGAGGGGCTGTGGTCGACGGCGTAGTACCGCACGTTGTCGCCCACGGTGAACATGGGATCGGCGAACGACGTGGGCTTGGCCCACTCGAATCCCATGCCCTCGTCGCACGAGACGTCCACCACGAGGGTGCCAGGCGCGAGAGTCGGCAGGTCCTGGTTCGTCAGGAACGTCAGTGGTGAATTGGTATCCTGCAGAACGCAATTGACGATGACGTCGTGGTCGGCGAGGAAGCTCGACAGTGGTACGCGGCCGTCGGGGGTGAGCGCCCGACTCTGGCGTGGATCGGCGTCGTCGAGATCGAAGTTGACGATGTTGGCCGAGTGGATCGGCGAACTCACCGCAGTGACGCCGCGTTGGGTGAGAACGTCCACATCGTGAATGCCATGGGCATTGAGTGCAGTGACCGCACCGCGAGCGGTGGCACCGAAACCGATGACCGCAGCCCGCAACCGGCGACCGTAATCACCGGTGGACCCGATCAACTGCAGTGCGTGCAGCACCGAGCAGTAGCCGGCCAACTCGTTGTTCTTGTGGAACACATGCAGATTGAACGAGCCCTCGTGGGTCCAGTGATTCATCGCCTCGAAGGCGATCAGCGTCAGCTTGCGGTCGACGGCGATCTGGGTGAGTTCTTCGTCCTGTACGCAGTGCGGCCAGCCCCACAGTGTCTGCCCTGGGCGCAAGGATGCGAGATCCTCGGCCTGGGGCTTGGGCAACAGGATCACATCGCACTCGGCGACGAGTTGCTCGCGTGTGCGAATGCCCGCCACCTGGGTGGCCAGGTGCTCGTCCGAAATTCCGAACGGTTCGCCGTAGCCGGATTCCAGGAATATGCGGGCGCGAATATCGGCATCTATTCGATCGAAATGCAGTGGGTGAATCGGTAGTCGCCGCTCATCGGGCTTGCGCGAACGTGAGAGGACTCCGAGAGTGAGCTGATGCACGTGTGACCCTTCGTTATGCGAAGTCAACCACAGTGAGCCGAACGGACTTGCGTTTCTGCTGGTCAGAGGGTGCCCCCGGCAGGATTCGAACCTGCGACCAAGGGATTAGAAGGCCCTTGCTCTATCCCCTGAGCTACGGAGGCTGGCACGTGCGGGCGGACCCGCTCGAGCACGGTTGACGAGTGTACCTTTCCGTATACGCCGATCGCGCCGGCATGGGTTGGGCGATGGTCGCAGCGGGAAAGCGGTGGTTTCGGAAGCGTTCCGACCCCAGGTCGAAGGAGGTGCTGTGCACGACATCCTCGACGACGCGCTGCGCACCTGGCAGTCCGGCGAGGTGGCAGCGGTCGCGACGGTGGTTCGCACCTTCGATTCCGCGCCGCGTCCGGTCGGAGCGGCCATGGTCGTCGGTTCCGACGGTGCGGTGGCCGGTTCGGTCTCGGGCGGCTGCGTCGAAGGCGCGGTCTACGAACTCGCGCAGGACGTCATGCGCACCGGGACTCCGGTGCTCACCCGATACGGAGTATCGGACGACGATGCGTTCGCCGTCGGGCTCACCTGCGGCGGAACGCTCGACGTGTTCGTCGAAGTACTCACCCGACAGACGTTTCCCGAATTCGAGGCCCTCGTCGCGGACGTTCGCGCCAATGTGCCCGTGGCGATGGCGACAGTCGTCGCGCACGGCGATCCGGAACGGCTCGGCCGCAGGATCGTCGTCGGAGAATCGGGCACCCGAGGCTCGCTCGGCAGCGCGCGTGCCGACGACGCCGTCGCCGACGACGCGAAAGGGCTTCTTGCATCAGGTCGTTCGGCCGTCCTGACCTACGGACCGGACGGGCAGCGTCGGGGCGAGGGGATGGACGTGTTCGTCTCGAGCCACGCTCCGCCGCCGCGGATGCTCGTGTTCGGAGCCATCGATTTCGCTGCCGCGGTCGCGCAGCAGGGTGCCTTTCTCGGTTACCGCGTCACCGTCTGCGACGCACGGGCGGTGTTCGCCACCCCGCAGCGGTTTCCCGCCGCCGAAGAGGTCGTGGTCGCGTGGCCGCACGACTATCTGTCAGAGCAGTTCGCGGCGGGTGAGGTGGACGAACGCACCGTCGTGTGTGTACTGACGCACGACCCGAAATTCGACGTGCCACTGCTCGAGGTGGCGTTACGCATTCCATCGCTGGCGTTCGTCGGCGCGATGGGATCGCGCCGAACCCATGACGACCGCATGGCTCGGTTGCGGGCTTCGGGTTTGACGGAGACGGAACTCACTCGTCTGGCCAGCCCGATCGGTCTCGATCTCGGTGCGCGCACCCCGCAGGAGACGGCCGTGTCGATCGCAGCGGAGATCATCGCCCACCGCTGGGGCGGTACCGGTGAACCCCTGCGCGCCCGAGACGGTCGCATCCATCACGACGCGAGCGAGGCCGTGAGTACGGACAAGTACGACGCTGTGTAGGACTCGCGTTTCGAGTACTTCCGATCACCTCTTACTCTGGTGGTATGGCAACACCGGATCTCGAGAAGCCCGAACCCTCGACCGCTGAACTCCCGGCGGACGATGTCCGGGCGAACGACGGTTCGACGAACGACGATCCACGGTCGACCACCACGACGGTGTTCGCCACCGCAGGCGTCATCGCCGGTGTGGTCGCCGCACTCATCGTGATGCTCTCCGCCTCCGATGCGCTGGTATTGCTCGGAATCCCGGATCCGGGCCCGGCCACCACGTACGGTCTGCCTGCGCTGAGGGCCATCGGCGAGATCGCCGCCGTCATCGCCATCGGATCCTTTCTGCTGGCCGCGTTCCTCGTACCGCCGCAGAAGAACGGGATTCTCGACGTCGACGGGTACCGCGCGGTCCGGACCGGTTCGGTGGCGTCGATCATCTGGGCCGTCTGCGCCCTGCTTCTGGTGCCTTTGACGTTGTCCGACACCTCGGGGCAGCCGTTCGCCGAGGCCATCAAACCGGCCAACCTGTGGATTGCGCTCGACCAGGTGGAGATCGCCAGTGCCTGGCGCTGGACCGCCATCATGGCCGTTGTGCTCGCCATCGCGTCGCGCACGGTGTTGCGGTGGGCCTGGACGCCCGCACTGCTCGGGTTCTCCCTCGCGACGCTGCTGCCGATCGCGCTGAGCGGACACTCCTCGGCAGGCGGCTCGCACGACATCGCCACCAACAGTTTGATCCTGCATCTCGGGGCCGCGTCACTGTGGGCGGGCGGACTGTTCGCGCTGCTGGCGCACGTTCGCAGGCGTGGTGCACACGCCGATGTCGCGGCTCGCCGATTCTCCACGATCGCCGGAGTCTGTTTCGTGGTCATGGGCATCAGCGGCGTCATCAACGCCCTGGTCCGGGTTTCGCTCGCCGACCTGTTCACCACCACCTACGGCCTGCTGATCGTGGGCAAGATCGTCGCCCTGATCGTGCTGGGCGGCTTCGGCTGGATGCAGCGCCGCCGTGCCCTACCGGCACTGATCGCCGATCCCACGGCCCGCGGGCCGCTGCTCCGGTTCGCCGGTGCCGAGGTGCTGGTCCTCGCTGCGACCATCGGGCTGGCCGTCGGGCTCGGCCGCACACCTCCGCCGGCCGAGATCGACCCCAATCTCACGACCACAGAAGCGGCACTCGGGTACAACCTCAGTGGCCCGCCGACGTTCGCGCGCATGGCGCTGGACTGGCGCTTCGATCTGATCTTCGGCACCGCGGCAATCGTCATGGCCGTGGTGTACCTGATCGGCGTCCGGCGGCTGCGGCTGCGCGGAGACGCGTGGCCCGTCGGCCGTACGGTCGCGTGGGTGCTGGGCTGCCTCACGCTGCTGATCAGCACGTCCTCGGGAATCGGTCGATATTCCACGGCCGTGTTCAGCGTGCACATGACCGGACACATGATGCTCTCGATGCTGGCCCCCGTCCTCCTCGCGCTCGGTGGCGCGCTGACGCTGGCGTTGCGGGTACTGCCTGCGGCCGGCAAGGACGGCGTCCCCGGGATGCGCGAGTGGTTGCTGATGGGCCTGCACAGTCGACTTTCGCAGTTCGTCACCCATCCGCTCGTCGCGGCGCTGATCTTCGTGGGCGGCTTCTACGTGCTCTACCTCGGCGGAATCTTCGGGGCGGTACTGGACAGTCACGGCGCGCACCTGCTGATGAACCTGCACTTCGTGCTCAGCGGTTACCTGTTCTACTGGACCGTCATCGGAGTCGATCCGTCTCCGCGCAAGATCGCTCCGGTCACCAAACTCGCCGTCGTGTTCGGATCGCTACCGTTCCATGCCTTCTTCGGAGTGGCTCTGATGAGCATGAACACCGTGATGGGTGGCTGGTTCTACCGGACGCTCGGGCTGGACTGGAACTCCGACCTGCTCGGAGATCAGAAGCTCGGCGGCGGTATCGCCTGGGCCACAGGCGAGGTTCCGCTGGTGCTCGTCATGCTGGCGCTGCTGATCCAATGGACCCGCAGCGACGATCGAGATGCCAGGCGCAGTGACCGCGCCGCCGAGCGCGATCACGATGCCGACCTGGCCGCGCACAACGCGATGTTCGCCGAGCTCGCACGACGCGAACGGACCGGCGAGCAGTAGTACTCGGTCGGTTCAGCCGGTCTCGGCGATCTTGCTCAACAGTCGGTTCAGCTCGTCGCGTTCCGCGGGCTCGAGGCCGTCGAACATTTCCGACGACACCTGACGGCGCGCGTCGTCGATTCTGTCCAACAGCGCGCGGCCGGTGTCGGTCAGCTCGACCAGGACGGCTCGCCGATCGCTCGGATCCTGTTGCCGGATCACCAGGTGCGCCGCCTCGAGGGAGTCGACGATGTCGGTGGCCGATCGCGCGACGATGCGCAGGTGCTCGGCGAGATCGCGTAGTCGCACGGACTCGGGCTCGCGCGCCAACACGTGCAGGGCCCGACTCTGTGAGGGATTGAGGCCGAACGGTTCCAACGCAGTCATGTGGCTGCGCCGGATCTGCCGCGCGACGGCCATGAACTGCTCGCTCAGGTTGGGCGAGTGTCCGGTTTCCATGTACGGGATCATAGCGACGGTTGCTCACTACCTCATAGTGAGGTAGCCTCTGCATATTACTTCAGCTACCACGGAGGTCTACTTGGAAAGCCGACCCGAACGTTCTCTCCTCGCGTCCGATCCAGCACCCGTGCGCCGAGTCCTGGCTCTGTTCACGCCCTACCGCCGCAAGATCGCCGTCGTCAGTGCGATCATCGTCGTCAGCGCGATCATCGCGCTCGCGTCCCCCTTGCTTCTCCGCGAACTCCTCGATCATGCGATACCCGACCGCGATGTCACGCTCGTCAGCCTGATCGCACTCGGCATGATCGCAGTTGCAGTCGCCACCAACACTCTCGGCGTCGTGCAGACCTGGATGTCCAACGGCGTCGGTCAGCGACTCATGCACGATCTACGCGTCCAGGTCTACTCGCACCTGCAACGCCAATCCCTCGGATTCTTCGCACGCACCCGCACCGGCGAGGTGCAATCACGCATCGCCAACGACATCGGCGGCATGCAATCGGTGGTCACCAATACCGCAACGTCCATCGCGCAGAACGCGACGACCGTTGCCGCGACGGTGGTCGCCCTGTTCCTGCTCGACTGGAAGCTCGCCACGTTCTCGTTGATCATCCTGCCGGTCTTCGTCCGTGTCGCTCGCCGCATCGGCGACGAGCGGCGCAAGATCTCCACCAAGCGACAGAAGTTGCTCAGCGACCTATCGGTGCAGATCGAGGAATCACTCTCGGTCAGCGGCATTCTGCTGGGCAAGACCACCGGCTCTGCGCAGGTGTTGACCGAGAAGTTCGCCGACCGATCCCACGAAGTGGCCGGGGTCGAACTTGCAGCGATGATGGCGGGAAAGTGGCGCATGGCCACCATTCAGATCAGCTTCGCCGTCATGCCTGCCCTGGTGTATTGGTTCGCCGGCATCACCATCGGGCAGGGGAGCGCACTGACGATCGGAACTCTGGTCGCGTTCACCGCTCTGCAGACCCAATTGTTCCGGCCCACCATGCAATTGCTCAACACCGGCGTCGAGGTGCAGGCCTCGCTCGCACTGTTCGGGCGAGCGTTCGAGTACCTCGATCTGCCGATCGAGGTGGCCGAGCCCGCCCATCCGGTGGCGCTGCCGCGCGAGTCCGTCCGCGGAGACGTCGCCTTCCGCGCCGTGGACTTCACCTACACCTCGGCAACAGTTCCGACATTGAGCGGCATCGACCTCGAAGTCCCGGCAGGCAGCACACTCGCTCTCGTCGGCGCAACCGGGTCCGGCAAGACGACTCTGGGCTATCTCGTTGCGCGGCTGCATGATCCGACGGCCGGATCGGTGACGATCGACGGCATCGACCTGCGGGAGATGGCTTCGGAGACCATCGCCGACCTGGTCGGCGTCGTCTCTCAGGAGACGTACCTGTTCCACGCCACCATTCGAGAGAACTTGCGATTCGCCAAACCCGACGCCACCGACGAGGAGATTTTCGCGGCGGCCCGAACGGCACAGATCCACGACTTCATCGACGGCCTCGACGACGGGTACGACACCATGGTCGGCGAACGCGGGTACCGCTTCTCGGGCGGTGAGAAGCAACGCATCGCCATTGCCCGAACGGTGTTGCGCAATCCACCGATCCTGGTGCTCGACGAAGCGACCAGCGCCCTCGACAATCACACCGAACGCGCAGTGCAAACCGCGCTCGACGGCCTGATGAACGGGCGAACGACCATCCTCATCGCGCATCGACTGTCCACGGTGCGCTCCGCGGACAGCATCGCAGTACTCGATCACGGCGTCGTTCGCGAGGTCGGAAGCCACGAATCCCTGTTGGAGAACGACGGCATGTACGCCCGATTGGTCCAAGCCGCAGACGATGTGGTTGACAGTGTTGCCGCATGAGTGAGACCGGGTGACCCCACTGCGTACCATCGCCGGTCGCGTCGAGTGCGAGATCGAGATCAAGAAGTCGAGGTTTCTCGCGGTCGTCGATCGCGCGGCCACGGAAGCCGAGGCGCGAGCTGTGATCGACGCGGCCCGCAAGGCCGATCCTGCTGCCGGACATCACTGTTCGGCGTTCATCGTCGATGTGTCGCCGCCGGATCCGCGCATCGAGCGGTCCAACGACGACGGTGAACCGAGCGGTACGGCAGGTACACCGATGCTCGACGTGCTGCGCGGGCATCACCTGACCAACGTCGTCGCGGTCGTCAGCAGATATTTCGGCGGAACCAAGCTGGGCACCGGCGGACTTGCCCGTGCCTACGGCGGAGCGGTGACCGAGGCGTTGTCCGGAGCGATGTTCCTGACCCGGGAACGACGCGAGATCATGACTCTCGAACTCGACCACGCCGAGGTCGGTCGCGTGGAATCGGAACTGCGCGGGCACGGGGTTGTCGTCGTCGGCACCGCCTACGGCGCGTCCGCGGTACTGACCGTCGCGGTTCCGGACGCCGATTCGACTGCGGCGCTGGTTGCTTCGCTCACTGCGGGGCGAGTGATCCCCGAGCTCGACGGCCACATGTACGCCGAAGTTCCCGACTAGCACACGGTCCCGACATTCTCGGGTCGCGCGGGCCCCGATTCGGGTGCTTCATCCACAGGCCGGCCGGTTGTCCACATTTCGTGAACTCGTTCACCACGGACGTCTTCCGCGTAGCAGTGTCGATCTCGATCGCAACCACGCGACATCGATCGAGGGGGAACACACCATGTACGAAGCACAGTGCGCAGTTGTCGGAACGGTCATCACCAATCCCGTCAAGCGCTCCACACCCACCGGCGACGAGGTCCTCAGCTTCCGGATGGCCAGCAACGCCCGACGTCAGGATCGCAACACCGGCGAGTGGACCGACGGCGGAACCCTCTACCTGACGGTCACGTGCTGGCGTCGTCTCGTGCGCGGCGTCGGAGCATCGCTGATGAAGGGCGACCCGATCATCGCCTACGGGCAGCTGAGGACCAACGAGTACACCAACCGCGACGGGGTCGAACGCGCCGATCTGGAGATGCGGGCCAGCGCCGTCGGACCGGATCTCGCGCGCTGCAACGTCTCGATCCATCGGACGAAAGCGGTGGCACCCGAGGCTGCGCCGGACGGCGATCCTGGAGCTACCGAACCTGTGGACGAGGATCGGGACCACGATCGCATCGAGGACGACTTGCGCGAGTCCGTTCCGGCTTGACGGTCTCCCGGCATCCGCCGTCCGCGCTGCATCGGAACCTCGATCGAGTGCGGGCGGCGGCTACGCGCTCGGGCGGTGGTGCCGGAGACCCACTCGCACCGATAAGCTGGGCGTCATGGCTGAATTCATTTACACCATGAAGAAGGTGCGCAAGGCGCACGGCGACAAAGTCATCCTCGACGACGTGACGATGAGCTTCTATCCGGGAGCGAAGATCGGCGTCGTCGGCCCCAACGGCGCCGGTAAGTCCAGCATCCTCAAGATCATGGCGGGAATCGATCAGCCCGGAAACGGTGAGGCGTTCCTCGCTCCCGGTGCCTCGGTCGGCATCCTCATGCAGGAACCGGTCCTCGACGACACCAAGACCGTTCGCGAGAACGTCGAGGACGGTCTCGGCGAGACGATGGTCCAGCTCAAGCGGTACAACGAGATCGCCGAGTTGATGGCAACCGACTACTCCGACGAGCTGATGGAAGAGATGGGCGAGCTGCAGGAAAAGCTCGACCACGCCGATGCCTGGGAGATCGACTCCCAGCTCGAACAGGCCATGGACGCGCTGCGCTGCCCGCCGCCCGAGTCGCCCGTCACCAACCTCTCCGGTGGTGAGAAGCGCCGCGTGGCGCTGTGCAAGCTGCTGCTGAGCAAGCCCGACCTGCTGTTGCTCGACGAGCCCACCAACCACCTCGACGCCGAGAGTGTGCTGTGGCTCGAGCAGCACCTGGCCGCATACGCAGGCGCGATTCTCGCCGTCACTCACGACCGGTACTTCCTCGACCACGTCGCGCAGTGGATCGCCGAGGTCGACCGCGGACACCTGTACCCGTACGAGGGCAACTACTCCACGTACCTGGAGAAGAAGGCCGAACGTCTCGAGGTCTCGGGCAAGAAGGACCAGAAGCTGCAGAAGCGCCTCAAGGACGAGCTCGCCTGGGTTCGTTCCGGTGCCAAGGCACGTCAGGCCAAGAGCAAGTCTCGTCTGGCTCGCTACGACGAGATGGTGGCCGAGGCCGAGAAGACCAGGAAGCTCGACTTCGACGAGATCCAGATCCCCAACCCGCCGCGCCTCGGCGACGTCGTGGTGGAGGTCAAGAGCCTGGACAAGGGCTTCGACGGCCGCGTGCTGATCAAGGATCTCTCGTTCACGTTGCCCCGCAACGGCATCGTCGGCGTCATCGGCCCCAACGGCGTCGGTAAGACGACGCTGTTCAAGACCATCGTCGGGCTCGAGGAGCCGGACGGCGGCGAGGTCAAGATCGGTCAGACCGTCAAGCTGAGCTACGTCGACCAGAACCGCTCGGGCATCGACTCGAAGAAGACGGTGTGGGAGACGGTCTCCGACGGTCTGGACTTCATCACCGTCGGCAGCTCCGAGTTCCCGTCGCGTGCGTACATCAGCTCGTTCGGGTTCAAGGGCCACGATCAGCAGAAGCCTGCCGGAGTGCTCTCCGGTGGTGAGCGGAACCGTCTGAACCTGGCGATGACGCTCAAGCAGGGCGGCAACCTGATCCTGCTCGACGAACCGACCAACGACCTCGACGTCGAAACGCTCGGATCTCTCGAGAACGCTCTCGAGGAATTCCCGGGCTGCGCCGTGGTCATCTCCCACGACCGGTGGTTCCTGGACCGCACCTGCACGCACATCCTGGCGTGGGAAGGTGGCTTCGGCGACAACGAAGCTGCCTGGTACTGGTACGAGGGCAACTTCGAGGGCTACGAGGCCAACAAGGTCGAACGCCTCGGACCCGACGCGGCTCGCCCGCATCGCGTCACGCACCGAAAGCTGACCAGAGACTGACATGCCGGCGAAAACCTTCACCTGCACACTTCAGGTGCGGTGGGGTGATTCCGACCGTCTCGGCCACGTCAACAACACCCGGTTCGTCGAATACCTCCAGGAGGGCCGCGTTCAGTTCCTGAACGCGGTCTTCGGGGGTCCGGGTGTGCGCGGCGCAGCGGTGGTGCGGAAACTCACCACCGATTTTCTGCATCCGATTATCGACGACTCGGGTCCGCTGACGATCGAGCTGTGGATCAGCCGCATCGGGACCACCTCGTACGGCGTCCGGCACGTGGTGACCGACCGGGACGGAAAAGTCTGCGCGGATGCCGAAGCGTTGATGGTTGCCTTCGATCTCGCGACGTCTTCCTCTCGTCCTTTGTCGGAGGACGAGAGGAACCTTCTCGCGGAGTATCTCGGCTCGGAGTAGTTCGCCACGCGCCGGCTCAGCGAGGTCACTGCGGTAACAGGGTGTTCGACACTAAGGTCGAGGAGTCATCGACGACCGGCGATCGGCGGGCGTCGGGAAAATCCTCACGAGGGAGTACTCGAACACCATGCCACGCTCGCTGGACCTGCCCGACAACGACTGGGCCGACGGCCTCGACGACCGACTCCTGGCCGGGCTGGCGACATTGCAAGCCGAGTATTTCGAGCACGTGGATACGACGGCCGTCGGAGCGTCCGCGCACACTCCCGACACCACGTCCTTTCACCGGCACGTCCGGTTGGCCGCTCAGCGGCTGCCCGAGACCGCGAACGTAGCGGTGTACCGACCCAGCGAGTCGAGTTCGGCCGCCCATCAGGCCGCGGGCAGCTATCTGCAGATCGTCACCGACGACATGCCGCTTCTCGTCGAGTCGGTCATCTCGCTGCTGTCCCGACTCGGCATCGAGTACACCGACGTGGTCCATCCCATTCTGTCGGTCGCCCGCGACGCGGACGGCGAGCTGACGGGTCCGAGCGCCGACGGTCGACACGAATCCTGGATTCACGTCCAGCTGCATCCGTCCACGCCCGCGGAGGCCCTCGACCGCGTGGAGTCGGAGGCGAGCCGGGTGTTGGCCGACGTGCGTCAGGTCGTCGGCGACACCGATCGCATGCGTCGGGTGCAGGCCGAGGTCGCCGATCTCCTCGACGGTGCGGCCGAGCGGGCCGGTGATGCGGAGTCCGCCATCGCCGTCGAACATCGCGACGCAGCCGCGTTGCTGCGCTGGCTCGGCGACGGTCACTACACGCTCCTCGGCTACCGCCGGTACCGGCTCGGCGGCGTCGACGGTGCACGGACGGCCACCGGGGAGGAGTCGAGCAGCCTCGGGGTGTTGCGCGACGCGGCCCACGACGTGCACGGTTCGGAGCCGCTCGGTCAGCGCGACCTGGTCGCCCTGACGCAGGGAGCGAGTCCGGCGACGGTGCACCGCGCCGTCTACCCCTACTTCGTGAGTGTTCTCGACGCCGAGAACTCCGCCGAACACCGTTTCGTCGGCGTCTTCACAGTGACCGCGCTCCACGAGAACGTGCTCGACATTCCGGTGATCGAGCGCCGGGTGCGCTCGGTGATCGCCAGGGCCGGTCATGATCTCGGGTCGTTCTCGGGTCAGGCGATGCTCGAAGTGCTGCAGTCGATGCCGCGCTCGGAACTGTTCGCCACCTCGGCGGCCTGGCTGTTCGAGACCGCGAGTGCTGTTCTCGCACTGGGCCGTCGGCGCAAGGTCAAGCTGTTCGTGCGGCCCGATGCCGGCGGGTCCTTCGTCTCCGCCCTGGTGTACCTGCCGCGAGATCGCTACACCACCCGTGTTCGGCTGGCCATTCAGGATCGGCTGCTCCGTGAGCTCGGCGGCACTTCTCTCGACTACACGGCGCGCGTGACGGAATCGGACCTGGCGCTGCTGCACGTGACCGTCCGCCGCACGCCGGGAACGGCATCGACGGAGCTGGCCGCCGAGGACATCACCCGGATCGAGGCGGCTCTCACCGAGACCACCAGAACCTGGGAGGACTCCCTCGGCGACGCGGTCTCGCTGGACCGCACCGTGGACCCGCTGCGGATCCAGCGCTACACAGAGGCGTTCCCCGAGGCCTACAAGCAGGACTTCAGTCCGGCTCGGGCCGTGACCGACATCGCTCGCCTCGAAGGGCTCGGCGACGAGTCGATCGACATGCAGCTCTACCGCAACGAGCAGTCGGCCGTGGGTAGCTGGCGCTTCTCGCTGTACATCGGCGGCGCGGGTGTCTCGCTGTCGCAGGTGCTGCCCATCCTGCTGAGTCTCGGCGTCGAGGTCGACGACGAACGGCCGTACCCGGTGGTGCGGCCGGACGGAATGTCCTGCTGGATCTACGATTTCGGGCTCTCGGCCTCACGCGAGATGCTGCGTTCGGCAATCGACGGTGACATCGACGCGGAGTTGTCCGAGGCGGGCACCGCCGATCGCGAGAGTCGAGTGCAGCACCGATTCACCGATGCGTTCGCGGCAGTGTGGAGCGGCGAGGCGGAGGCCGACCGGTTCAACGAGCTGGTCATGCGCGCCGGCCTGCACTGGCGGCAGGCAGTGGTGTTGCGCGCGTACGCGAAGTACTTGCGCCAGGCCGGTTTTCCCTACAGCCAGTTCAACATCGAGGGTGTGCTGCTGACACACCCGCGCACCGCGCGGCTGCTCGTCGGGTTGTTCGAGGCGCAGTTCGATCCCGAGGCGAGTTCGGAGGAGAACGCGCAGTCGATCGGCACTCAGCTGGGTGAACTGATCGACGAGGTCGTCAGTCTCGACGCCGACCGAATTCTGCGCAGCATGTTCGAGCTGATCCGTGCCACCCTGCGCACCAACTACTTCGTGGTGGGGGTCGACGGCGACCATCGCGAGTACCTCTCGCTCAAGTTCGATCCGCAATCGATCGCCGAATTGCCCAAGCCGAAGCCCAAGTTCGAGATCTTCGTGTACTCGCCCCGCGTCGAAGGTGTGCACCTGCGATTCGGAGCCGTTGCCCGCGGCGGACTGCGCTGGTCGGATCGACGTGAGGACTTCCGGACCGAAATTCTCGGACTCGCCAAAGCCCAGATGGTCAAGAACGCCGTCATCGTGCCGGTCGGAGCGAAAGGCGGATTCGTCGTCAAGCGGCCCCCTGTCGTGACCGGTGACGCCGATCGAGATCGCCAGGCCCACGCCGAGGAAGGCAAGGCCTGTTACCGCCTGTTCATCGCCGGGCTGCTCGACATCACCGACAATCTCGACCGCGCTACCGGAACGGTGACGGTTCCCACCGGAGTCGTGCGCCGCGACGGAGACGACACCTATCTCGTCGTTGCCGCGGACAAGGGCACCGCGACCTTCTCGGACATGGCCAACGACGTTGCCGCGAAGTACGGTTTCTGGCTCGGCGACGCCTTCGCGTCCGGTGGTTCGGCGGGCTACGACCACAAAGCCATGGGCATCACCGCCAAGGGTGCGTGGGAGAGCGTCAAACGCCACTTCCGTGAGCTCGGAATCGACACGCAGAGCCAGGACTTCACAGTCGTCGGCGTCGGAGACATGAGCGGGGACGTGTTCGGCAACGGCATGTTGCTCAGCCGGCACATTCGCCTGCTCGCCGCGTTCGATCACCGGCACATCTTTCTCGATCCCGACCCCGAGCGTGAGTCCTCGTTCGCCGAACGGGAGCGGTTGTTCGCACTGCCGCGGTCGTCGTGGGCGGACTACGACACCTCGCTCATCAGTGCGGGCGGCGGCGTGTGGGAGCGGACGCGCAAGTCGGTCCCGATCAGTGCGGCGGCGCGCGCTGCCCTCGGGTTGGGGGATTCCGTGGTCGCGCTGTCACCCCCGGAGCTGGTGAACGCGATCCTTCGGGCCCCGGCCGATCTGCTGTGGAACGGCGGAATCGGTACGTACATCAAGGCGTCCACCGAAACCAATGCCGAGGTCGGTGACAAGGCCAACGACACGGTGAGGGTCGACGGAATCGACGTGCGCGCCGCCGTGGTGGGGGAGGGCGGCAACCTCGGAGCCACCGCACTGGGCCGCATCGAATACGCCGCTGCCGGAGGCAAGATCAACACCGACGCCGTCGACAACTCCGCGGGTGTCGACTGCTCCGATCACGAGGTCAACATCAAGATCCTGTTGGAGACGGCCATCACCAACGGCAACCTCGCGCGCGAGGATCGGGACGAGCTGCTCGCGTCCATGACCGACGAGGTGGGCCGGCTGGTGTTGTGGGACAACATCATGCAGAACGAACTGCTCGGCACCTCCAGGTTCGACGCACCGAGCCTGGTCACCGTGCACAGTCGAGTGATCGAGGATCTGGAAGTGCGCCGAGGTCTCGATCGCGAACTGGAGGCGCTACCGACCGAGGCGGATCTACGGCGTCGCAAACAGGACGGCCGCGGGCTGACCTCGCCGGAACTCGCGACTCTGATGGCTCACGTGAAGCTGGCGTTGGAAGCCGAACTGCTCGACAGCGAACTGCCCGACAGTGACGTCTTCGCTCCGCGGCTGCCCAAGTATTTCCCCGCGCCGCTGCGAGAGCCGTACGCCGCCGCGATCACCACGCATCCTCTCCGGCGGCAGCTGGTGGCCACGACGCTGGCCAACGAGGCCATCGACTGCGGTGGCATCACGTTCCCCTACCGATTGACCGAGGATTCGGGTGCGGCAGGCACCGACGCCATCCGTGCCTTCGCCGCCGCCACCGAGATATTCGGACTCGACGAGGTGTGGAACTCGATCAGGGCCGCGGACGTGCCGACTGCGGTCTCGGCCGAACTGTTGCTCGAGTCGCGTCGCATGCTCGACCGTGTCTCGCGCTGGCTGCTGGCCAACCGTCCGCAGCCGCTGGCCGTCGGCGCCGAGATCAGTCGGTACGCCGGTCAGGTGCGGGCACTGCAACCGTCGGTGTCCAGGTGGATCTCCGGGCATCAAGCCAGCGACCTGGACTCCCGATCGGCTGCGGCGATCGAACGCGGCGCGCCGGCCGAGCTGGCGCGCCGGATCTACGGCTTGCTCGATGTGTACTGCCTACTCGACATCATCGATATCGCCGACATCGTCGACCGGGACGGAGCCGAGGTCGCCGAGCTCTACTTCGCCCTCGATGCGCACATCGGTATCGACTGGTTGCTCACCGCGGTGTCCAAGCTGGCCCGCGGAGACCGCTGGCATTCGTTGGCGCGCTTGGCTCTTCGCGACGATCTGTATTCCTCGTTGCGGGGAATCACGCAGGCCGTATTGGCGGGCGGCGAGCCGGACGAGTCGGTTGCGGAGAAGATCGCCGAATGGGAGTCGACCAACTCGTCTCGTCTGGCGAGGTCTCGTGCGGCGTTGACCGAAATCGCCGAGTCGGGAACCCTCGACCTGGCCACCCTGTCGGTCGCTGCCCGACAGGTCCGCAACATGGTGCCCTGACCTTCAGCACCACATCGCCACGGGCGAGACCGCCGATACTCGACCGAGAAGAGGAAACGACCACGTGAGTGTGCCCGACGCCCATCTGTCCGACAAGCGACCTGAAACCGAGCGAGTGGGCTTTCATGCCACCGTGGACGTGCGGTGGTCGGATATGGATGTGTATCAACACATCAACCATGCCCGGATGGTCACTCTCCTCGAAGAGGCACGCATTCCCTGGCTGTTGGTGGACGGGAGGCCGACGGCGAACCTGCGCCACGGCGCGGTGATCGCGGATCTGCACGTGAAGTATCGAGGCCAGCTCCGGCACGAGGACGGGCCCCTCGATGTGTTCATGTGGATCGACGCGGTGCGGGCGGTGGACTTCGTCGTCGGATACGAGGTACGAGCCCGGGGAGCGTCGTTGGACACTCCCGCGGCCGTGGTGGCCTCGACACAGATTGCGGCGTTCGACATCGATGCGCAGCGGCTGCGCCGGCTCACTCCCGAAGAGCGTGAGTTTCTCGTGAGCTGGCAGCGTGTATGAGCGCGTACTGACCGTTCCCGATGCGGTCGAGCGGGAGAACCTGGCGACGTTCTGCACCAGGGCGCTGCGTCTGGACGAAGCTGCGGTGATCCGTATGCGGACCCGAGCGGGCGGCGGTGTGTCCTGCTGGGCGGCAACGGGTTTCGATGCTCTCGCGGCTCGGGTCATCACCGGGACCGTGGTGCCCGACGACACGAGTGCCGGTGCCGACGTGTTGGTCGCGGCGGTGCAGCAGGCGACCGACGGTGTGATCGACCCGGGATTTTCGATGGATTCCGCCTGGCGCGGAGCCCTGCCACCGGACGGCGGCTTCGGCCATCTCGACGATGTGCCGGCCCGGGTGCTCGTGGGGCTCGCGCAACGCGGCGTCGCACTGGCCAAGGAGCACGGCAGCAGTCACGGTGCGCCGAGTTCGTTGCTCGAACAGGAGGTTCTGCACGTCGCGGGCGAGAACGACGACGTCTCGATCTCGATGCGAACGGTATTCGCCTTGACCGCAATGGGTTTCGTGCCACACAGTGGCAGCGACCCGTTGACCGTCGACGTCGACCCGGATCGGATCGCGCCCGACGAGGTGGTTCGGGTGCGGGTGTCGAAGGTCTGGCTACGTCTCGATGCCCGCTACGGCTCCGTCTTCGCTCGTCGCGCGGGACAACAGTTGTCGCTCACCGTCGAGCGTTAGACGAGCCACGCAGCGGCGTTCGCCGGAAGCCTGCCGTCCACCAACGGCGCACTGGCCAGCAGCAACTCGCCGGGAGGCAGCGGGATCGACTCCTCCGACGCGTTCAAGGCGCAGATCAGGCCACCGCGTCGACGAAATGCCAGGCAGCCGGAAGGAGATCCGTACCAATCGACTCCGCTACCGGTGAATTCCGGACGTAGAGCCCGCAGCTCGAACGCCGTCCGATAGAGGCTCAGCATCGAATCGACGTCTTCGAGTTGCGCCTCGGCGGTGTACCCGTCCCATTCGGCCGGCATCGGCAACCATGTTCGATCGGTGGAGGAGAACCCGAACGGTGGTGTGTGCCCCTCCCACGGCATCGGCACTCGGCAGCCGTCGCGGCCGCGCTCTGCGTGCCCGGATCGCTCCCACACCGGATCCTGCAACGCACTGTCGGGCAGTTGTACGTTCGGCAGCCCCAGTTCGGCACCGTTGTACACGAAAATCGTTCCGGGAAGCGCCAATTCGACGAGGATCATGGCGCGCGAGCGCGCCCGACCGAGGTCCCCACCGCCGTATCGGGTGACCTCACGCTCGACGTCGTGATTCGACAGCGTCCACGTCGGAGTTCCGTCGACCAGTTCTACTGCGGCAAGGGAATTGGAGATGGCGTCGCGGATGGTTGCGGCGTCGAAATCGACACTGGCCAGCCGGAAGTTGAAACCCAGGTGCAACTCGTCGGGCCTGATGTACTCGGAGAAGCGCACGTTGTCCTGCACCCAGATCTCACCGACGGTCACCGCTTCGGGGAATTCGTCCATGACGGCTCTGATGCGTCGATGCAGGTCGTGGACCCGAGGATTGTTGAACCGGGGATCGTCGTCGTCGTTCTTCATCAACGCGTTGAGTTCGAGACTCATGTCGGCCAGGTCGACGGGTTTGGCCATACCGTGCGCCACATCGAGCCGGAAGCCGTCGACGCCGCGGGAAAGCCAGAATCTCAAGGTGCGCGCGAAGTCGTCGAACACCTCCGGGTTGTTCCAGTTCAGATCCGGTTGCTCGGGCGCGAAGATGTGTAGGTACCACTGACCGGGGGATCCGTCGGGCTCGGTGATCCGAGTCCAGGCCGGGCCACCGAAGATGCTCGGCCAGTTGTTCGGCGGCTGCGCACCGTCGTCACCACGTCCGTCTCGAAAGATGTAGCGAGCACGCTCGGCACTACCGCGCGCCGCCGTCAGGGCCGATCGGAACCACGGGTGCTCGCTGCTGGTGTGATTGGGCACCAGGTCCATCGTGACCTTGATGTCGCGCGCATGAGCTTCGTCGACCAACGCGTCGAAAATCTCCAGGTTGCCGAACAGGGGGTCGATGTCACGCGGATCCGACACGTCGTACCCGTGATCGGCCATGGGCGACCGGGTGATGGGTCCGATCCAGACTGCGTCTATTCCCAGCAGCTCCAGGTAGCCGAGCTTGTCGCGAATTCCGTCGAGGTCACCGATGCCGTCACCGTTGGAGTCCGCGAACGAGCGGGGATAGATCTGGTAGAAGACGGCGTCCTGCCACCACAACAGCTCGGAGCTTTCGATCGGATCGGTCACAAGGGGCAATAGTGCCAAACGATCGGCCGCAGAACGATTCAGGGGCGTTCGGGCACGACAGGAGGCAGCCTCGTAGGTCAACGAACAGTAAAGCTTTGTGCTCATTCACATGACCGACTCCTGCCGGTTCGTTGGGAAAGTGTTGTATGTTCTGCTCCTGGAACAAGTAGCGGCGGAAGCCGCGCCCGACGGTGAGGACGCGACGGAAACCATGATCACTTCGACCATCGAAGCCGTACGACTCGGCGACATCGCTCTGAACGACAGCCCCATCGAGCCGACCTGGATTCTCGAAGGAAACCCGCAGGCTCGCCTCGCCGAGTGGTCGAAGAGCATCGACGGAACCACCACCACCAACGTGTGGGACTGCACGGCAGGACGCTTCCGGTGGTACTTCGCCGTCGACGAGATCGTGCACATCATGGACGGTTCGGTGACCGTCTCGAGTGACGACCACGCACCGCGCACCCTGCTTCCCGGCGATGCCGCACTGTTCCGTGCGGGCACCTGGTCGGAGTGGCACGTGGAGAACTACGTACGCAAGCACGCCATCCTGCGCCAGCACCTACCCGCTCCCATGAGCTTCGCGCTCAAGGTGGCCGGCTCCGTTCGCGCGCGGGTGGGCAAGCTCAAGGTCGCCGTCGGCGGCAAGAGCCCGCAGCGCGTCGGATCGCTGTAGCCCGCTGCGCTGTCGGGGCCGTCAGATCGCCGAGTTCATCATCGAATTGGCGGCCATCTCCATGTAGTCGATCAACTGGGCTCGGTGCGCGGAGTCCATGACCTCGGGGGCGATCGACGCGATCGCGATGTGCATGCAGCGGAGCCACGCGTCTCGCTCCATCGGTCCGATCCGAAACGGGTTGTGGCGCATACGAAGTCGAGGATGGCCACGCTCGTCGGAGTAGGTTCGCGGACCGCCCCAGTACTGCTCGAGAAACATCCGCATCCGCCGTTCGGCCGGTGCCAGATCCTCCTCGGGGTACAACGGCCGCACTATCTCGTCCTTGGCGACTTCCTCGTAGAACTTCGCCGTGAGTGACCGGAACGTCTCGGCACCGCCTACCGCGTCGTAGAACGTCTGCTGCGGTTCGGTCATCACACTCTCTCTGTTCGTTCCTGGTCGGCGTCGGTCACGTCCATTGTCCCTCAGCTGCCTCGCTCGGCCACGACCCCACCCGGGCGACCCAGTGCGTACGGTGCCTTGATGTCGGCATCGTCGAACGCCTGGAGGATCTCCTGGTGCAGTCTGCGCTGTACGGCCCACTGGCGTCCGGGGCGGGTCTTGATCGTGATGCGGATGGTGACAGTGTCGGCGCTGACCGCGTTGACACCGAGCATCTCGGGCGGCTCGAGGATGTCATCGGCGAAGTCCTTCGATTCCACCACCGCCAGCGTGGTGCGTTCGGCGACTGCGCGGGCCTCGTCGATGTTGGCCGTGTGGGACACGGGCAGATCCAACACGGCGACCGCGAAGCCCTGACTCATGTTGCCCACGCGCAGCACCTCGCCGTTGCGGCAGTACCACACGGTGCCGTTGACGTCCCTGATCGTCGTGACGCGTAGCCCGACGCTCTCGACCGTGCCGGTCGCTTCACCGAGGTCGACGACGTCGCCCACTCCGTACTGGTCCTCGAGGAGCATGAAGATACCCGAGAGAAAGTCTCGGACCAGGTTCTGCGCACCGAAGCCGAGGGCGACGCCGACGATCCCGGCCGAGGCGATGAACGGAGCGACGTTGACCCCCACGACGTCGAGCACCGACAGCACGAACCACGTGAGAATCATGACCGAGACGGCGGACTTGAGCACCGAGCCGATCGTGTTGGCACGCTGTTTGCGCCGCTCGTTGAGAATCGCGCCCTTGACGGTGCTCGACGAACGCTCGCGCAGCGGACGCAGCAGCGTCGGAGACTTCCCGACGTTGTTGCGGGTGAATCGGTCGATCAGTTTGTGCAGGACGAGGCGCAGCACGATGGCGAGGGCCAGATAGCCGAGAGCCTGCAGCGGACGATCGACCAACCAGTCGCGTCCGGTCTCCGTCAGCTCGAACGCTCGGGTGTCGAGATCTCGCAACAGCGACGGTTCGGAGAGGGACGATGCGGACAGGAAGGTTGATACAGACACCCGAAAAGTCTACGGAGACGCAGAAATCTTGCCAGTCACGCAGCGCATGGAGCCGTCGTTCGTCGTTCGTGAACGCGAGGATGCGAGATGTTCACCGATCGGCAACAGAAAATGCCGGGAAAATGGCTGTGCGAGGAGGGTGCATTCGTGTTCCACTGTGACTCGTGTTCCACGCAAGCCATGCGCGGGCGCCGACTGTTTCTGGAGCAACGCATGAAGAACTCGCAACACCGCCATCGACAACTCCCGCCCACTGAGGGCCGCACCACGCACGACCAGCGTGAGACGGCCTCGGGGGCTTCTCCGCTGCGTGTGGTGCCGACGGCCCACAGTGCTACAGGCGACGACGCCGTACCGGCGTGGGTCAAGCGCCGTGTGCTGCTCCTCAACGCCACCTTCGAACCACTGACCGCGCTTCCGATGCGCCGGGCGGTGGTTCTTCTCGTTTGTGGGAAGGCCGACGTGGTGCACGACGATCCGGAGGGGCCGTTCATCCGGTCGGCCGACCGCTCGGTGCAGGTGCCGTCGGTGATCAGACTGCGGACGTTCGTCCGTGTTCCGTATCGAGCCCGGGTACCCATGACCCGACAGGCGCTGATGCACCGCGATCGGTTCCGGTGCGCATACTGCGGAAGCAAGGCCGAGACCGTCGACCACGTGGTTCCGCGCAGCCGCGGAGGTGGCCACTCGTGGGAGAACTGTGTCGCCTGCTGCGCCTCGTGCAACCATCGCAAGGCGGACAAACTGCTCAGTGAGATCGGCTGGACGTTGCGCGCCCAGTTGGTGCCGCCGAAGGGTCCGCACTGGCGACTGTTGGCGACGACGAAGGAGCTGGATCCCAGTTGGCTCGCGTACCTCGGTGAGGGCGCTGCCTGACGCGGGTACGCCTGCACTTTTCGGTCACAACACCGGCCCCGACGTGGTCCGACGCGCAATTGTCGACTAACGTCACACCCTGTGAGCATTTTTGAGACCACGCTGATATTCGGGGTGATTCCGGTTGCGGTGATCGGACTCCTCGGCGCGTTGTCCTACTTGACCGACAAGCAGCCCGGTATGGACGTTCCGCCCTACCGACTGACGGACGAGTGGACGCGCGAGCCATTGCTGTGGACTGCTACGGACGAGGTGACTCCTTTCGGAGGTCACGGTTCGCACGGTGCCGACACAGCCGACTCGATCGGAGGTTCCGCAAGTGGCAAGTGGTGAACTCGTCCGCAGTGACGTCAGAGAAGAAGACCTGCCCGTCGGTGCAGCCCTCACCGCGAGCGGCCGCATCTCGGCTGCTCACGAATTCGGGACGACCAACCCCGAGCACCTGCCGTTCGCGACGCAGGACCTGGTTGCACTCGACGATGCACTCACGCAGGCGATTCGACAGACCAAGATCCGGTTCAACGTCTACATCGGTGATCTCGGCGTAGATCCCGCTGCGGGTGCGGATTCGGTGTTCCCCGGCACACCCGATGCCATCCGTTCGGTCCTGGTCGCCGTCGACCCCAATCGGCATGCTCTCGAGATCCGCACCGGCAGGCGAGTGTCCAACCGTGCGACCGACCGGGTTGCACAGTTGGGTGTCACCGCCGCGCTCGGTCCGTTCCGCGACGGCAATCTCATCGACGGTCTGGTCACTGCCGTCCGGGTGATGACCGCGTCCATCCTCAGCCCGTAACTCTCCACCTCCAGACCGCGCTTCCACGACGAGGGCCGGTTGTCCACCTCGCGGTGGGCAACCGGCCCTCGTCGTCTGTGCCGTCCAGATCAGCTCGCGTCGAACTCCCGCGCAGCGAGAGCCCGGACGACGCCGGCCCGTCCCTCGATCACCAATCGCCGAAGGGCGGGCGGCAGATCACCGTCCAGGAACTCGTCCGCGGCCGCCAGTGACTGCTCACTGATCGACCAGGACGGATAGAGCCCGATCACCACGGTCTGCGCGACCTCGCTGGATCGACGAGACCACACACCTTCGATGGCGTCGAAGTAGCGAGCGACATACGGTTCGAGCAGCTCGCCCTGACCGGGGCCGGCGAAGCCGCCGATGATCGAGCGAGCGGTGATGTTCGGCACCGCGTCGTCGTCGACCACCGTGGTCCACGCCTGTTCCTTGACCTCCGCGCTCGGGCGTGCAGCACGTGCCGCCGCAGCCGATCGAGCCCCGGCAGCGGTGTTGTCCTTGCCCGCCTCGGCGTCGATGACCGGCGATTCCAGTCCATCCGCGTCGATGGCCCCGGCACCGGCCAGGGCCGTGACGATGCGCCACCGCAGATCGGTGTCGACTCCCAGACCGGACAGGGACTGACCGTCGACGTCACCGTCGAGCAATGCGCGCAGCACCTCGATGTGGCGATCGCCGAGTTCGATGCCGGTGAGGGCGTTGACGAAGGCCAGCTGGTGATCCGAGCCTGCTTCGGCGCCACGCGCCAGCTCGAGCAGAGCATCGGCGAACTCAGGGGTACCGTGTTCGGCTGCCCACGCAGGATCGGCGTAGCTGGTGATGGCGGTCTGCGCTTGAAGCAGAAGACGTTGCACCACACCCACTTCCGTTTCACCGTCGATTCCGCGCTGGACGAGGGCAACGAAGTCTCGCGCCTTCATCTCGGCGGACCGAGTCATTTCCCAGGCCGCCGACCACGCAAGGGTGCGGGGGAGTGGTTCGGCGATGTCGCCGATTCGGGAAAGCAGGACATCGAGTGAATCCGGGTCGAGACGCACCGCGCAGTACGTCAGGTCGTCGTCGTTGACCAGAACGAGCTTGCCACGCGAGACACCCACCAGCGCGTCGACAGTCGTCGACTCGGCAGCATCGAGGTCGAGTTCGACGCGGTCGGTGCGCACCAGCTTGCCGTCGACGTCGTCGTAGATGCCGACCGCGATGCGGTGTACGCGATGCTCGCCTGCACCCGGGGCCGCACCGGTCTGCAGCACCGAGAAGCGGGTGAACTTGCCGTCGGCGTCGACGTCGAAGTCCGGACTCAGGGTGTTCAGGCCGGTGGTGCGCAGCCACTGGGCGCCCCAATCGGACAGATCGCGTCCCGACGACTTCTCCAGTGCTGCAAGAAGATCCGAGAACGTGGCGTTGCCGAAGGCGTGATCGACGAAGTACGCACGCAAGCCGGCGAGGAAGTCCTCCTTACCGACGTACGCCACCAGTTGCTTGAGCACACTCGCGCCCTTGGCGTAGGTGATGCCGTCGAAGTTGACCTCCACGGCCGCGAGATCGGGAATGTCGGCGGCGATGGGATGCGTCGACGGCAGCTGGTCCTGGCGGTACGCCCAGGCCTTCTCGACGTTGGCGAAGGTGGTCCACGCGTTGGTGTACTCGGTTGCCTCGGATTGGCACAGCACCGAAGCGAACGTCGCGAAGGACTCGTTGAGCCACAGATCGTCCCACCACGTCATGGTCACCAGGTCGCCGAACCACATGTGTGCCATCTCGTGCAGTACGGTCTCGGCGCGACGCTCGTACGAGGCGCGTGTCACCTTGGACCGGAAGACGTAGTCCTCGAGGTACGTGACGGCACCGGCATTCTCCATCGCGCCGGCATTGAACTCGGGCACGAACAGCTGGTCGTACTTTCCGAAGGCATAGGGAGTGCCGAAGTTCTCGTGGTAGAAACCGAAGCCCTGCTTGGTCTCGGTGAACAGGCGTTCCGCGTCCATGTGCTCGGCAAGTGATGCGCGGCAATAGATTCCGAGGGGAATGGTGCCGTGGTCGTCGGTGTACGAGTCGGTCCACTCCGCGTACGGCCCAGCGATCAGCGCGACGAGGTAGGTGCTCATCGACGGGGTCGTGTCGAACACGTGCTCGCCCGCTGCAGGCTCGGCGGCGTGCGCGGCGTTGGAGATGACGGCCCAGCTCTCCGGCGCGGTGACCTTCACATCGAAGGTGGCCTTGAGATCGGGCTGATCGAAGCAGGCGAACATGCGCTTGGCATCGGCGGTCTCGAACTGCGAGTACAGGTAGACCGAATCGTCGGACGGGTCGACGAAGCGGTGCAGGCCCTCTCCGGTGTGCGAATAGAGGCAATCGGCGTCGATGACGAGCTCGTTGTGCTCGGCCAGATTCTCGAGCGCGAGGCCCGTCGACTCGTCGTAGTTCGCGGTATCGAGACCGGTGCCGTTGAGCGTCGCGGAGCGGATCGTGCTCGCGATGATGTCCACGAAAGTCGACGCCCCGGCGGTGGCCGTGAACGTGATGGTGGTGAGCGAGCGGAACGTCTTCTCGCCCGGATTGCCCTCGCCGTCGGTGAGATCGAGAACGATCGCGTACTTCGTTTCCCCGATGATCGCCGAACGCTCGGAGGCTTGGTCACGCGTCAGGTTGGGAGCAACCACTTCAGTCGACACCTCTTCGTGTAGTTATGGGTAGTGCCGTCCATCCCATCACGTCACGCGTACCCCGCGCTGGCCGACGGGCCGTGCGGAATGTCTGCGCGGTGTGCGGTTGTTACGCAATGAAGACACGATGACCTCGACTTCCAAGGAGTAGGACAGTGGCCGGTTCAGGACAGAAAGACACTGCGGATTTTTGGTTCGACCCACTGTGCCCGTGGTGTTGGATCACCTCGCGGTGGATTCTCGAAGTGCAGCAGGTGCGAGACATCGATGTGAACTTCCACGTCATGAGCCTGGCAGTGCTCAACGAGGGCCGCGATCTGCCCGAGGAGTACGCCGCGATGATGAAGAAGGCCTGGGGGCCGGTCCGCGTTGCCATCGCCGCAGCCAAGCTGAAGGGTGACGAGATCCTCGACCCGCTGTACGCGGCCATGGGAACGCGAATTCACAACGAGGGCAACAAGGATTTCGACGTCGTCATCGCGGAGTCGTTGGCCGAACTGGACCTGCCCGGTGACCTGGCGAAGGCAGCCGAGAGCACCGACCACGACGAGGACCTGCGGACCAGCCATCACGCAGGCATGGACAAGGTCGGACCCGATGTCGGCACCCCGACCATCCACGTCAACGGCGTGGCCTTCTTCGGCCCTGTGCTCTCCCGAATCCCACGTGGCGAAGAGGCAGGCAAACTGTGGGACGCATCGGTGATCTTCGCGTCGTACCCGCACTTCTTCGAGCTCAAGCGCAGCCGCAACGAGGACCCGCAGTTCGACTGATCGCACTTCCCCTCGTGCGTGGAAACTCGTAGCAGGAGTAGAGCTTTCACGCACGAGGGGGTGCTAGGCCACGATTCGATCCGAGCCGTCCTCGGTACCGAACGTCAGGTGCTCGCCCAGGTGGAAGCGTCGCGCCGACCACGCCGCTGCGGCCGCGTCGAGAAAGTCGTCGACGGCGGGTCCTGGCGGTAGATCCGCCAGATCGACGTGTTCGCTCCATCGCATGATCGTGGCCAGTCGTTGTCCGACACCGCGGCCGGTCTTCTTCGACGAGAAGACCGTCGCCGGGGACATGGCCCGGAACGAGCATTCGGGATGTACCTCGATGTACCTGTCCCGATCGACGTCCGCATCCCGCCACGCCTTCACCGACGGCAGGATGTGCCACGTCTGCTTGCTGATCGCTTTGCCGGTGAGCTGCCGAGAAACGGCACACGCTTCGGGATACGACTCGGCGTCGAGTACGCCTGCGACCGGCGTGTGGAAGATGGAGCTGCGCGCCGTCCCGAGAAACTTCTTCGCCTCCAGTTCGCTGACGCGATAGCCGTGCTCGGGCAGCGACAGCGGCATGTCGACGCCCACCCGTGCGCAGTCCCGTGTCACCTCGAGCACCTCCGTCACCGACGCGCACGCGGTCCACGTCAACGTCGTCTCGGCCAGAACCGCGACCACCCACGCGCCTTTCGCACCGTCCACACCGGCGAATTTCTCGGCTTCGGAGTTCACCTGTCAGACTCTAGGCATGCGCGTATACCTGGGTGCCGACCACGCCGGCCTCGAGTTCAAGAATCAGATCATCGAACACCTGACGGCGACCGGCCACGAGCCCGTCGACTGCGGTGCCTTCGACTACGACCCCGTCGACGACTACCCGGCATTCTGCATCGACGCAGCACGCCGCGTCGTCGCCGACCCGGGTAGCCGCGGCCTGGTGCTCGGCGGTTCCGGCAACGGCGAGCAGATCGCAGCCAACAAGGTGCCGGGCGCTCGCTGCGCGCTGGCGTGGAGCGTCGAGACCGCCAAGTTGGCCCGCGAGCACAACGACGCTCAGCTCATCGGCATCGGTGGCCGCATGCACACCCTTCCCGAGGCCCTCGCCATCGTCGACGCCTTCCTCGGCACTCCGTTCTCGGGCGAGGAGCGCCACCAGCGCCGCGTCGACATCCTGTCCGAGTACGAACGCAGCGGCGAGGCACCCGTCGTGCCGGGAAAGCCCGAGTAGGTGCCCGAGGGGCACACTCTGCACCGACTGGCTCGGTTGCATCAACGTCGGTTCGGCGGGGCACCGGTCGAGGCGAGCAGTCCGCAGGGGCGCTTCACCTCCGGTGCGGCGCTGATCGACGGTCTCGTACTGGAGAAGGCCGAGGCCTGGGGCAAGCATCTGCTGCACCGATACGAGTCGGATCTGATCGTGCACATCCACCTCGGCCTCTACGGGAAGTTCACCGAACAGTCTGTGCCGCTGAGCGATCCGGTGGGTGCCGTGCGGTTGCGCATGGTGGGGGAGAAGTACGGAACCGACCTGCGCGGACCCACGGCCTGCGAGATCTACACCGAGGAGCAGGTCGACGCCCTGGTGGCGCGACTGGGCCCGGACCCCCTGCGCAAGGACGCCGACCCTGACGGGGCATGGGCACGAATCTCCAAGTCGCGCACGGCAATCGGAACTTTGCTGATGGATCAGAAGGTGCTCGCCGGCGTCGGAAACGTCTACCGCGCCGAAATTCTGTTCCGGCACGAGATCAATCCGATGCGACCGGGCAAGGACCTCGATCGAGCGGAGTGGGACGCGATCTGGCTCGACCTCGTGGAACTGATGAAGATCGGTGTTCGACGCGGTCGCATCATCACCATCCGGCCCGAGGACGATCACGGCGACACCTACGGTGCGCGACGACCGCGCTCGTACGTCTACCGCAGGCAGGGATATCCCTGCCGGGTGTGCGGAGCCGACATCCTGCACTCGGTGATGCAGGCGCGAAACCTGTTCTGGTGCCCGGTCTGTCAGGCGACCTAGAAACCGCCGAAGTCCATCCCGCCGCCCTCGCCGCCGAACATGTCGCCGCCCCCGTCGTCCATGGCACCGTATTCGGTGTCGCCACCGAGGTCGTCGCCGCTACCGCCGTCCGAACCGTCGGCCCCCGTCTCGCCGCCGGCTGCGGTCTCTGCCGGAACGCCGGCCATGCCGGAGAACATCGCCGAGAACAGGAACATCGATCCCATTCCCCACGCACCGGCGACCAGGGCGGGACGCCACCACGGCTCGGAGTACCAGCCCGCGGGCACCGGACGACCCGCGACACGGCCACCCGGGTAGTAGTTGGGGGTGCGATCGGACGGATCCGGTGATGCCGCGATCTCACGGCCCTCGAAGTCGACCTTGCGTTCTTCGGTGACGCGTCCGGCCTGTTGCTGGCCGTCGATGCCCTGCACCTCCGGGCCGGGATCCATGCCCATGGCCAGACGAGCGGCGCGGATGTAATAGAGGCCCTCGAGCGCGGTCTGCTTGGCCAGTCTGGCTTGTTCGGGGGTGGTGGCCTGGTCGATCTGCGAACCGGCAGCGATGTTGCGTTCGGACGCATCGGCCAGGGCCTGCTTGGACGGTGTGTCGGTGCCGATCAGGTTGTAGACCTGACCGCCCAGGCGTTCGATCGACTGGCGGGCATCGGCCTTGGCGTCGGCCAGCGCGGTTTCGGCCGCCGCAGCCGAGTTCTTCTTGCTTCGCAGGACCAACAGGGCCACTGCGGCGACGACGATGACGATCAGGATTATTTCCACTGCGGGCCTTCCGCCGACGGTGCATGCCCGGTTCTACGGACAATTCGGACACCGTCCAGAGTACGCGGACACGAAAAAGCCCCGCACTGACAGTGCGGGGCTTTTCGGTGGAGCCGATGACGAGAATCGAACTCGCGTAGCCTGTTTGGAAGACAGGGGCTCTACCATTGAGCTACATCGGCGTGCAAACAACAGTCGTGGGATCGCCAGTTCCGTCGCCTGCGTTTCAAGACTGTACCCAACGCCGACGCAGGATTCCAAACCGGCCCGCCGCGACCGGTTCCGCCGAACGTCATCGGTGGGGCGCCCATGGGGGGCTACTATCGGTTGCTGTTCAATGGTGTGGGTACGACGGGGTGTGGCGCAGCTTGGTAGCGCATCCGCTTTGGGAGCGGAGGGTCGCAGGTTCAATTCCTGTCACCCCGACAAATGAGGGCCGCAGGCACGGTTCGCCGTGTTCGCGGCGAGCGAGGTAAGACCGCAAGCCAGCACCGTAAGCACCACCAGCAAGCAAGAATTACCCAAAGGAGCATGTTCCGTGAAGAGCACCGTCGAGCAGCTGAGCCCGACGCGAGTCCGTATCAACGTTGAGGTGCCCTTCGAGGAGCTCAAGCCTGATTTCGACCGCGCGTACAAGGCTTTGGCTCAGCAGATCCGCCTCCCCGGCTTCCGTCCCGGCAAGGCTCCGGCCAAGTTGCTCGAAGCGCGCGTCGGCCGCGGGGCAGTTCTCGAGCAGGTCGTCAACGACGCTCTTCCCGCCCGTTACTCCGAGGCCGTGACCAACGAGAAGGTCAAGGTCATCGGCCAGCCCGAGATCGAGATCACCAAGATCGAGGACGGCACCGAGCTCACGTTCACCGCCGAGGTCGACGTTCGTCCCGAGATCGATCTGCCCGACTACTCGACCATCAGCGTCGTCGTCGATCCGCTCGAGATCAAGGACGAGGCCGTCGACGAGCAGCTGCAGTCGCTGCGCCAGCGTTTCGGCACCCTGACCGGTGTCGATCGTCCCGTCCAGTCGGGCGACTTCGTCTCGATCGATCTCTCGGCCACCGTCGACGGCGAGAACGTCGAAGAGGCAACCGCGAGCGGACTGTCCCACGAGGTCGGCTCCGGCCAGCTCATCGACGGACTCGACGACGCGATCATCGGCGTCTCCGCGGACGAGTCGAAGGAGTTCACCTCGACCCTGGTCGCCGGTGAGTACGCAGGCAAGGAAGCCGTCGTCACGGTCAAGGTCGTCTCCGTCAAGGAGCGCGAGCTGCCCGAGGCCGACGACGAGTTCGCCCAGCTGGCCAGCGAGTTCGACACGTTCGACGAACTGCTCGCCGACCTGAAGACGCGCGTCGAGCGAGTCGCGAAGGTCGAGCAGGCCGGTCAGATCCGCGACAAGGTGCTCGAGACCCTGCTCGACACGCTCGAGATTCCGGCTCCCGAGGCCGTCGTCAAGGCCGAGGTCGATTCCCAGGTGCACGAGGCCATTCACGGCCTCGACCACAACGAGGAAGCACTGGCCGAGCTGCTCGAGTCGCAGGGTTCGAGCCGCGAGGAATTCGACAAGGACGTCAAGGAAGGTGCCGAGAAGTCGGTGCGTACCCAGCTCCTTCTCGATGCGATCGCCGAGGCCGAGAACACGCAGGTCGGGCAGGAAGAGCTCACCGAGCGGATCATCTTCCAGGCGCAGCGCTACGGCATGCCGCCCGAGCAGTTCATTCAGCAGGTGCAGCAGGCCAACCAGCTCGGTGCCGTGTTCGCCGATGTCAAGCGCGGTAAGGCACTGGCTTCGGTCGTAGAGCGCGTCAACGTGACCGACACCACCGGCGCGACCGTCGACACCGCAGAGCTGTTCGGCAGCCCCGCCGATGCTCCCGACGAGGTCGAAGCAGCAGGATCTGAGCGCACAACTTGTTGGCGATGTCGTCGTCGACCTGGGTACCGAGGAAAATGATGCGGTTTTGAAGCAGACGCTCGTACACGGAGTCGCTGAGATTCAGCCCTGCTGCAGCCGAAGTCATGACGGGACTCTGCTGGTGCGAAGCCGCCGGATTCTGAACAGTCACGGTACCTGCCTTTTCCATAACAAATCGTTGGTTCCTGACACAGACACTAACGAAAGACGGCGGCTCCGGAGTCCCGGAACCGCCGTCGTTCGCTGTGAGCGTTACTTCTCTTGTTCGCCCTCGGAAGAATCTGCTGCTTCGACCTCGTCGGGAGCATCGGCGGGGCTGCCGAACAGCTCTGCGGTGTCGACGGTCGCGCCGGTGGTGTCGGTCACGTTGACGCGCTCTA
>NZ_NOZF01000184.1:0-32204 GCF_002258565.1 Rhodococcus sp. 05-2254-6 | reverse complement strand
TGGTGGCGGTGGAGATCTCGCCCTTCTCGGGATGGAACAACCGCACCCGCATCCCCACCGCAGGTGTCCCCGAGGTGGCGTCGAGGACGTGGGTCGACAGCCCCTTCACTGCTCTGGTCCCAGCATGCGCCCGAGGCGAATTCGGTTGATCTTGGCCAGTTCCACGCGGAGCACCCGTCTTTCGGTTTCGGCATCGTTGTCGACCCACGTCCTCGACGCCACCTCGGGGACACCTGCGGTGGGGATGCGGGTGCGGTTGTTCCATCCCGAGAAGGGCGAGATCTCCACCGCCACCACCGATGGCGACGGCCGAATCGGCGAGGTGGTGCCGGGGCCGATCGATCCGGGCGTGTATCGCCTTTCGTTCGACACCGGCGATTATTTCGAGGCGACATCGACACCGAGCTTCTATCCCGAGGTGTCGATCTCGTTCACCGTCACCGATCCCGATGCCCACTATCACGTCCCATTGCTGTTGTCCCCCTTTTCTTATTCGACCTATCGCGGGAGCTGACATGACCGACCTGACCGGAAAGATCGTCCTCGGATCCAATCAGTACGGCAAGGCGGAGAACCGCGTGGTGCGGATCTATCGCGACTCTCCCCGGCACGAGATCCACGACATCAACGTGTCGAGCGCCCTGCGCGGCGACTTCTCTCCCGCGCATCTGGTGGGAGATCAGTCCAACGTGCTTCCCACCGACACCCAGAAGCAGACCGCGTACGCGTACGCGAAGACCAAGGGGTTGCTGCATCTGGAGAGCTACGGCCTCGATCTCGCTCGGCACTTCGTCGACGATGTGGAACCCGTCGAAGGGGCCCGCATCGAACTCGAGGAGTACGCCTGGGCTCGCGCGGTGATCGACGGCGTCGAGCACGATCACACGTGGACCCGCAAGGGTGAGGAGATCCGCACGTCGGCGGTGACCGTCGAGGGCAAGGGCGACGCGCAGCAGACGTGGGTGATCAGCGGCTTCAAGGAGATGGTGATTCTCAAGTCCACGGGCTCGGAATTCCACGGATTCCTCGAAGATGACCTGACGATTCTCGAACCCACCACCGACCGGGTGATGGCGACATCGCTGACCGCGCAATGGCGATACACCACCACCGACGTCGAGTGGGACGCCGTGTACGCGGGTGTGAAGGCGGCGATGATCGAGCGGTTCGCCAATCTGCAGTCGCTGGCCCTCCAGCAGACTCTGTACGCCATGGGCGAGGCGGTGCTGGAGAAATATCCGTTCATCGCAGAGATCACGATGTCTGCGCCGAACAAGCATCACTTCGTCTACGACCTGGGCAGGTTCGGCATCGAGAACAATCTCGAGGTGTTCAACGCGGACGATCGGCCGTACGGTCTGATTCAGGCAACCGTCGAGCGCGAGGATGCCCCGGACGCCGGAAGTGCCTGGCAGACATACTCTGTCGTCGGATAGAGCCCTGAGCTCACGTGTGCAGCGCCGCAGTCCACTCCACCAACGGGGTCAGAGCTCGCCAGGCATCGCGCACCTTCGTGGCGGCCTTGGGTGTCTCCAGCCACGCGGGTGAGCCGAAATGCTTACCCGCGGTGAGTGACTTGTGGCGCAACAGGTCGATGCGCGGGTGGTCCAGCTCGTATCCCCGGGGCTTGGTCTTGAGCTTGTCGCCGCCGATCTCGTATCCGGCTTTGGTCAGCGTCGCCAGAATTCGCTCGAGTTCGGCACCGCGGACGTCGTCGTCGACGGTGCGGCGGTAGCGGGCAACGCCGTCGGTCGAGGAGTTGTAGAAGCCACCTGCGACGAACAAGCCGGCGGGGTCGATCTGGACGTAGAAGCCCAGACTGTCCCCACGAGCGACAAATCCACCCTGATGGGTCTTGTACGGGGTCTTGTCCTTCGAGAAACGGACATCGCGGTAGGGGCGAAACACCTTGGCGCTGCCGAATTCCGGTTCGAGGGTCGCGAGCAATGCTGTCATCGGCCCCTTGACCGCACTGTCGTAGACCTCCTTGTGCTCGCTCCACCAGAGCTTGCTGTTGTCGGCTTCGAGGTCCTCGTAGAAGTCCAGGGCAGCGAAGGGTATTCCGGTGAAGCCAGTCATTCCTCGATCCTATGCGGCCCCGGTGGCCGACGAAGGAGGGATGGATTGAAGCGCGAGGTAGACATCGAGCCGGTCCGAGGTGGAATTCAGATCCCGGCCCAGCAACTCCTCCACTCGCTTGATTCGGTACCGCACGGTGTTGAGGTGGACGTGCAACGACTCGGCCGTCCGGTTCCACGATCCACCGGTCGCCAGGAATTCGCGGAGGGTGTCGGTGAGTCCGGCATCGGTGCGCCGGTCGTAGTCGAGCAGTGGAGCGAGTACGTGTTCGACGAACGACCGACGCACGTCGTCCGGCAGAGCCGAGAGCATCGACACCGCCGAGGTCAGTTGCGCACCCGCGGTGACGGTCACCGGGCTTGACCCTTGTCTGCTGACTTCGAGTGCGTGCCGGGCCGATCGCAGCGCGCCGTCGATGGTGATGCCGGTTGCCTCGGAGCTGACCCCCACGAGCAGACGGCTGTGCCCGATGCCGGAGCCCAAGCGAGTCAATCGGGTTCGCAGTGTCTGTGTGAAATCAGGATCGTCGGTGTTCACGACAGCGACGATGTCGCCGTGCGTGCTGCACCCGACGCATCCTCCACCGAAGGAGGTGAGTGTGTCGCTGAGAACCGTACGCAGCATCTCGCGCAGGTCGATCCGTCCGCTGTGAACGACTCTGACGACGACCAGCGAGCGGTCCGGGTCGACGCCTGCCTGACGCAGCCGCGTCAGGGCTTCGGGTCTGGTGCTGTCGGCCTCGATCAACGCCACTGCCTGGTCGGCGATTTCGCGTCGGACCAGTCGCCCCTCCTCGCGTCGAGCACGATCGAGCGCGGCGATGGCCGCGAGCTGGCCGAACGCATCGGCGATGGCAGGTGGGAACGTCGCCATGTCTCCCGCCACCGCGAGGAACCATCGGGTGGTCCGCTGCGCGAGCGCAGGCCCGACACCGAAGATGCTGTACACACCTCCGTCACTGAGAGTGGTTGTCGTGGGCAGCCTTTCGGAGGACAGCGCAGCGTGCGTCAGAGTATCGACGTCGGCATCGGAGAACGCCGAGACCTCGGCCACCAGCCGCCGTCCGGTCGCCGTGAAGATCAGACACGCCATCCCGGTTTCCCTCGAGGTGTGCAGCGCCAACTCGTCGAGCGCTCTGCCGTCTGCGATCGCGGTGAGCAGCTGGCGTTGCCGGACGAGCGAGGTGTTCAGCGAGGCTATGCGATCTCCGGTGACACGGCCGACGAGAAACTCCGTCACCTCGCCGAACGAGACGGTCTCGGGTACCGCGAGCAGGGGTAGTCCGTGCCGCTCGCATGCGTCGATCAGGTCGGGTGGAACGTGGCCGAGCAACCCTTCACCGGCGGCCAGTGCCGAAGCCCCCGATTCGGCGACGGCCCTGACGAACATCTCACTGTCCGCGGGCGTTCGATGCCATACGAGACCGGTGATGACCAGCTCGCCGCCCGCGATGTAGCGCGACGGATCGGGCAGATCGGTCGTGTAGGTCCAACGCAGCGTGCGGCCGAGGGCGTCGGTATCGGAGGTGAGCAATCGAATGCCGAGCTGCGTGGCGTCGAGCAAGTCCTTGACCTGCACTGCTGTTCCTCCCCCCGGCCCTGGCTGAGCGTGCTCGAAACAGCTGAGCTCGTAGGAAAAACAGTATGTGTGGGTTGTTTCGTGCGAGTTTCGGGCGTATCGCCGAACGACCGAAGATCGGTAACAGATACTCACTACAGTTCGAAGGGACACATCGGGTGTTGGATCTGTCGGGGTGGTGGATCTGCCGGCGAGAACGAGGTGAACGAAGGCCATGGATCTCGGCACTGTCGACGACATTCTGCTTCCCGGCTCCCGCGCGGACCTTCCGCCCGGACGCACGGACACCGCTGTCCTTGCCGGCGGTACCTGGCTGTTCTCCGAGAAGCAGGACCACCTGGCCACCCTCGTCGATGTCACCGCCTTGGGCTGGGAGCCGTTGACCGTCACCGAGACCGGGGTCGAGATCGCTGCCACCTGCACCATCGAGACCTTGGCGCGCTACTCCTCTCCTTGGCCGGCCACCGCATTGTTTCCCCGCTGCGCAGCAGCATTGTTGGCCTCGTTCAAGATCTGGAAGACCGCCACCGTCGGCGGCAACATCGCGCTGGCCCTGCCTGCCGGAGCGATGATCTCGTTGACCGCCGCTCTCGACGGTGTCGGGCAGGTGTGGTCGGGTGATGGGCCCGATCACGACTACCGCATCGCGATAGCGGATCTGGTCACGGGCCCGCACGAAAACGCCCTTCGACCGGGAGACGTGCTGCGCAGCATCGATATCCCGCTGCACGCGCTCCAGTCCAGAACGGCGATGCGCAAGCTCGCACTGTCACCGCTCGGGCGATCGGCCGCCGTGGTGATCGGGCGGGTCGACGACGACGGCGAATTCGTTCTGACCGTCAGCGCGTCGACCGTCCGTCCGTTCGTTCTGCGTTTCCCCGGCCTGCCGACGGCGGGCGAACTCGACGACGCGCTCGCCGCCACCATCGGTCCCCAGCACTGGTACGACGACCCCCACGGGGCTCCGGACTGGCGTCGACACATCAGTTGCACTGCAGCGCAGCAGATTCGCGAGGAGTTGTCATGATCGTAGACATCAACGGTGTGCCGACCGATGTCGCTCCGCGGCCCGGTCAGTGCCTGCGCACCCTGCTCCGTGAACACGACCACTTCGAGGTGAAGAAAGGGTGCGACGCAGGCGACTGCGGCGCATGCTCGGTGCTCGTCGACGGCGAACCGGTGCACTCGTGCATCTTCCCCGCGTTTCGTGCCGCCGACCGGTCCGTCACCACCGTCGCGGGACTCGGTACACCGGACGACCTCCATCCGATGCAGAGCCGATTCGTCGAAGCCGCCGGTTTTCAGTGCGGATTCTGCACTGCAGGAATGGTCGTCACCGCCTCGACGCTGACCGAGGAAGATCTGGACGAGCTTCCTGAACGGCTGAAGGGAAACCTGTGTCGCTGCACCGGGTATCGCGCCGTGTCCGACGCCGTCTGCGGTGTGGTCAACACCGAGAAGTCCGTCGACGGTCCGGCGTGTGGACGGTCGCTCGCGGCACCCGCCAGCACGCGCATCGTCACCGGAACCGAGCCCTACACACTCGACCACACCCCTGCCGGGTTGCTGCACGCCAGTGTTCTCGGAAGTCCACACGCGCATGCCCGGATCGTCTCCGTCGATACCACCGCGGCAGAGCAGGTGCCGGGGGTGCACCTGATTCTGACTGCGAAAGACAGTCCGGCGACGGCATTCTCGACGGCCCGCCACGACCGCCGCGTCGACGATCCGGACGACACCCATGTTCTCGATACCGTCGTGCGCTTCATCGGCCAGCGAGTGGCGATCGTGGTCGCAGAATCGGTGGCAGCGGCCGAAGAAGGGTGCCGCGCACTTGTCGTCGAGTACGACGTGCTGCCTGCAGTGTTCGATCCGGAGTCCTCGCTCGCACCCGATGCGCCGAAGATCCACGGCGACAAGGACTCCACGGCGCGAATCGCGGATCCGTCTCGCAATCTGGTGGCCGAGCTGCACGGCAGTACCGGGGACATCGACGCTGCCGTTCGCGACGCGGCGGCGGTGGTCACCGGCCGCTGGACCACGCAGCGGATTCAGCACGTGCACCTGGAAACCCACGGCACCATCGGTTGGTTGGACGAGACCGGAAAACTGAATCTACGCACCAGCACTCAGGTTCCGTTTCTGGTGCGCGACGAGATCTGCGAGATCTTCGGTTTGGCACGCGATCGTGTTCGCGTGTTCACCGCGCGCGTCGGCGGCGGATTCGGCGGCAAGCAGGAGTTGCTCACCGAGGACGTGGTGGCACTGGCGGTACTGCGTACCGGTCGACCGGTGCAGTTCGAGTTCACGCGCACGGACGAGTTCACCGTGGCACCGTGCCGCCATCCGTTCCGCGTCGATGTCACGGCCGCCGCGAGCGCCGACGGCACGCTGACCGCCCTGTCGATCGACGTTCTCACCGACGCCGGTGCCTACGGGAACCACAGTGCCGGTGTGATGTTCCACGGCTGCGGCGAGTCGGTGGCGATCTACCGGTGCGCCAACAAACGGGTCGACGCAAAGACCGTGTACACCAACAACATCCCGTCCGGAGCTTTCCGAGGCTACGGTTTGGGACAGGTGATGTTCGCGATCGAATCGGCGATGGACGATCTGGCGCGAGAGATCGACGTCGATCCGTTCGAGTTTCGCAGACGCAACGTGATCGTCCCCGGCGACGACATCGTCGCCGCCCACCACGAGGAAGACGACCTGCAGTTCGGCAGCTACGGCCTCGATCAGTGCATCGACCTTGCCGAAGCCGCTCTGCGACGAGGCAACGGCGAGCACGCACCGGCGGGCTGGAAGGTGGGCGAAGGAATGGCGGTGGCCATGATCGCGACCATTCCCCCGCGCGGCCACCGCGCCGAGACCTCGGTGGCACTGCTACCCGAGGGGCGGTACGAGATACGCGTCGGGACTGCGGAATTCGGCAACGGAACCACCACCGTCCACACTCAGATCGCGGCGAGCGAACTGGGCACGTCCGTCGACCGCATCGGAGTCGATCAATCCGACACCGACTCGGTCACCTACGACACGGGCGCATTCGGTTCGGCGGGCACCGTGGTGGCAGGCAAGGCCCTCTATGCGGCGGTTCGCGCGATGTCGGCTCGGATCCTGGATCTGGCCGCCACCGCGACCGGACACCGAAATTCGGACTGCACACTCGGACCGGAGGGCGTGCGCTGCGGAGATCGCTTCGTCACCCTCGACGACATTCTGGCGATGGCGGGAGGCACCCTCGTCACCGCAGGCAACAGTGGCGGGCTGCCGCGTTCGCTCGCGTTCAACGTGCACGCGTTCCGAGTGGCGGTGCACGAGGACACCGGCACCGTGAAAATACTGCAGTCGGTGCAGAGCGCGGACGCCGGAACCGTGATGAACCCGCAACAGTGCCGTGGTCAGGTCGAGGGCGGCGTCGCACAGGCGATCGGTAGCGCACTGTACGAGGAGATCCGCACCGACGGTGCCGGTCTGGTCACCACCGATTCGATTCGTAGCTACCACGTTCCGCAGTTCGCGGACATTCCTCGCACGGAGGTCTTGTTCGCCGACACCTACGACCGGCTGGGCCCATTCGGCGCGAAGTCGATGAGCGAGTCTCCGTACAACCCCGTGGCACCGGCTTTGGCCAACGCCATTCGCGACGCCGTCGGTGCCCGACTGTACGACCTACCCATGTCGTCGGACCGCGTCTGGCGGGCGGTCAGCGGTCGTAGAACGTCTGCAGAATGATCGTGCTGCGCGTCTGCACGTTGGCGGTTGCCCGGATCTCCTGCAGCAAGCGTTCGAGCGCCCTCGGCGATTCGACTCGCACCAGCAGAACGTAGCTTTCCTCACCGGCAACCGAGTGACACGACTCGATGGCCGACAGATGCTTCAACCTGGCGGGGGCATCGTCCGGTTGGGCCGGATCGATCGGAGTGATGGCAACGAATGCCGACAGCGGACGGCCGAGGGCCTCCAGATCGACCTGGGCCGTGTATCCACGGATGACGCGCCTGGACTCGAGCCGTCGAACCCTCGATTGAACGGCCGAGACGGACAGGGAAGCCTTTTCCGCCAACGTCGCCAAAGTAGCGCGTCCGTCGGAGACAAGCTCGTCGATGATCAAGCGATCGACGCGATCGAGATTTTCACTCACCTGCGCAATGTAGCCCAGATCCGAGACGAATCAGCGGCCACATCCGTTTCTGCTGGTCGAATCGGTGCTTGTGCCTCTTTTTCACAGGAACAGAGGGGGTAGGGCGAGGACCATGACCGCCGACCAACTGACGTGCGTGAGAATCGGAGCCAGGATGCCACCGGACGCACGCCTCTGCAGACCCATCACGTAACCGAGTAGGACAGCCGCGAAGCCCAGCATCGGATTGCCGGATGCGAGGGTGGCAATCGCGTAGATGACGGTGGAGATGATGACCGGATGCTTGACCCCGATGGCCGAGTACAGGGCTCCCCGGAAGAAGATCTCCTCGGCGACGCCGTTGAGCAGCGCGATGAAGACGATCAGAACCAGTGACCCCACCCGGGCGTGTGCGAGCACGTTCTCGGTGAAGTCGGCCAGCGGCGGAATCTGCCGAACCACGAGTCCGCCGAGCAAGAAGACTCCGCCCACGGCGAGTCCGATCAGGATGGGGGTGACGATCGGCCGTCTGATCGACCCGCCGACCTGGATACGGCCCAGGTGCAGTGGTCCGGACGCAAATCCACCGATCGTCCAGACTGCGGCAAGCACCAGCGTCAGCGCATAGAACGTCGGGTCACCCGGCTCCGTCTTGAGCGAGAAGTACAGCACCGTCGCGCCGATCACCAAGGTGATCATCACGACGATTCGGCGCTTGCGAAACGCTGCGTCGGACTGTCGGTGATCGCGCTCGACTGGATCGACCAGAGCGGACTTCATCACGTTGAGCGCGGTCGTGGACCACGTTCCCATTACGCCTCCTCGGTATCGGTCAGTCGGCGTACGGCCGACCTCGCGCGTCGATTCACGTCGGCTATCACGTCGAGATTGGTGCGTACCGCTGCCGCGACGGGCTTGGCGTACAGCAGTCGACGCCCGCCGAGGGCTTCGATCAACCCCCAGGTGCGGTCCGAGGATGCCGCGACACCGCGACGTCTGATCCCCAGAGCGTCACCGCCGCTCCAGGCCGCGTCGGTGCGCGCGAGCCGAAGCGGATCCTTCAGCGCACACACACCGGGAGGGTCACCGACCATTCCCCGCACACTACGGGCCATGGCGTCGGCAATCGTGGTGAGACCTCGGGGAGGGTCCGGCACGAGTTCACGAATCCGACTCTCCGACGTCGTCATCGTGTTGTGCAGCGACCCGACGAGATCTTCGGCGAGTCCCGCGGGAACCGGAATGATCTTTCCGATGACCTTGCCTGCGAGCGAGGTCGGCACCAGCGGCACCGGAACGCCGATGCGCTGGAGGCCGGCAGCTTCGACGTACGCGAACACCAGATCTCGATACGGCACCACATCCGGCCCACCGATGTCGTAGGAACCCGCTGGGACTGCATCGGTGTCGGCGCTTGCGAGCAGATAGTGCAGAACGTCGTCCACGGCAATGGGCTGCACGGGCTCGGCGAGCCAACTCGGCAGCGGCAGCACCGGCAAGCGGTCGGCGAGGTAGCGCAACATCTCGTACGACGTCGAACCTGCACCCAGGACGATGGCCGCTCTGAGCCAGACCAGCTCGACGCCGTCCACCGTCAGAGCCTCGCCGACGTCCGCCCGGCTCGCGAGGTGCTCCGACAGCTGGTCGTCATCGGGTACGAAACCACCGAGGTAGACGATTCGGCGTACTCCCGCCCGCGCCGCCGCCGCGGCGAACTGCTCGGCAGACCGCCGGTCCTGCGCGCGGTAATCGGACTCGCCGATGGCATGCACGAGGTAATAGGCCACGTCGATGTCGCCGGACTGCGCGAACGCGGCAGCGCAGGACTGCTCGTCGGTGACATCGAGCGAGACTGCGGTGACGGAGTCGAAGAAGTCGAAGGTCCGCAGGTTGTCCGGCGTTCGGGAGCCGACGACGACCTCGAACTCGTCGGCCAGCAGAGCTGCCACCAACCGCGACCCGATGTACCCGCTGGCACCGGTGACGAGAGCTCTCATGCTTCGAGGCTAACGGCACTCGGGGCGTTGTGTCGGTGTGGCATTGTCGCTCCTATGGCTCTGGTCTTGGCAGGTGTGGTGCTCCCCGATCCCCTCGGTACCGAAACTGTGCTCCGGCGAGGAGTCGCGGTCGCTCGGGCCGGTGCGGGCTGGATGCTCACCACGACCGCTTTCGCGCTTACCCTGCCCGGCCGAATCGAAGCACTGCTGACGCGCATTGAGATGTTGATGACACGTATCGATCACGTGATCGACTCCGCCGACGCCGTGGTCGCCAGCGTGCAGCGGACAACCGGGGCCGCGGACGAGGTGGTCGCGTCGGCGTCGGTCGCCTCACACACCGCGCTGGAGCTGATCGAGTTGTTCGATCCCATCGCCAAGAAGTCCGAGCCCATGGCCCGCAAGTTCGTCGACAACCTGTCCGAGGAGGAAGTCGACGCCGCGATCGCGATGGTCGATCAGCTCCCCGGACTCCTCGATCACATGGAAGCGCTGCTTCCCATTCTCGCCACCCTCGACACGGTGTCCCCCGAGATTCACGAACTCCTCGGAGTCACCAAGGACGTTCGGCGCGCGGTCATCGGCATTCCGGGATTCAAGTTCTTCCGCAATCGCGGTGAGGACAAGCTCAACGAGGAGCTACGAGACGAAGAGAACTAGGCGCTCGGGCTCAACGCCCCCGGGCGAGCCTCGTACGTAGTCGCGTCCACCAGGACGGTGCCTCCGAAACCGCCGCATTCGTGGGTGTCGCGGGCGACTGCGCCGCATGCTCGCGGGCCAGTCGGTCGACCTCGGCGCGGTTGATCCGCCAGCTCTCCATCCAGTTCTCGACGTCCACCGGGCCGAGCGGCACGATCGGCGGCGTCGGGAACCGAATCCAGTCGACGATGCGAGCGTTCAACTCGTCCAACACCTCTCGTGCCGAATCCTCGCGCCGAATGCCGATCAATGTCGACGGCAGCCGCTCGATCTCCTTGCGCAGCTGCAATGCAGTGGGCAGCAAGGCGTCGGCGGGCAGGTTCTCCCGTTTCAGGTAGCCCCGCACCCACCACAGCTCGTCGCCGGGATCGCCGACCGGGATCGGCTTGCCGGTGCCCTCCAGGCCCTCGAACGCACCGTTGTCCTGCGCCTCGCGAATCTGCTTGTCCACCCAGGATTCGAACGTGACTCCTGGTTTCTTGCGTTCGGTCACCCCGTCGACTGTAGATCCGGTGCCGGGCTCCGCGCCACGGCTGCGAACACGACGAAGCCCCGACCCACGTAGGCGGGCCGGGGCCGGTGTCGCGCAGCGGTGCTGGTCAGCCGTACTCGGCGACCAGTCGATCGAATTCCTCGCGGTCGATGACCTGGGGCTCGTTGATGGCGAGAGCCTGCGCGTATTTGCTCGCCAGGTGGTAGTCGCGGCCGAGTGGCCCGTGCTCGGCATCGTCCTCGTCGGACTGGATGCTCGCGCCCGGAGGCACCTCGTTCTGCAGGCCGTTGGTCTTGCTGCCGAGCAGAGCGTCGAGTTTCGCGGAAATCTTCTGCATGATCTCTTGGTCGTCGGTCATGGGGGCGGTGTACCCGAATCGCTCGAATCGACACCGCCGCACGCTCGGGGAACGGCGTGAGGGTTATCTGTCGGTGCCCGGGGGCATGATGATGGGATGGCCAGGCAGAGTACGGGCACCGACGCAGCGGGCGAGCTGTCGGTGATGCAGAAGTTGTCGCGGCCGACCCGGGAATGGTTCACCGGCGCTTTTCCCGCTCCGACGTCCGCGCAGTTGGGCGCGTGGTCGTCCATCTCGAGTGGTTCGCACACCCTCGTGGTTGCTCCGACGGGTTCGGGCAAGACGCTCTCGGCCTTCCTGTGGGCCCTGGACGAGCTTGCGCAGCTGGGTGCGGACAGCACCCGCAAGACCAAAGTCCTCTACATCTCGCCGCTCAAGGCCCTTGCCGTCGACGTCGAGCGCAACCTGCGCGCTCCCCTCGTCGGCATCACCCAGACCGCCAAGCGCCTCGGCCTGAACCCACCGGAGATCTCGGTCGGTGTGCGATCCGGCGACACCAGCGCCGCCGACCGCAGGAACATGATCAAGACTCCGCCGGACATCCTGATCACCACCCCGGAGTCGCTGTTCCTCATGCTCACCTCGGCCGCGCGAGACATCCTCGCCGAGGTCGACACCGTCATCGTCGACGAGGTACACGCCGTCGCAGGCACCAAACGTGGCGCACACCTCGCGGTGTCTCTCGAACGGCTCGACGCGATGCTGGACAAGCCGGCTCAACGCATCGGCCTGTCCGCGACGGTGCGACCCCACGAGGAGGTCGGCCGATTCCTGGCCGGTGCCGCTCCCATCGAGATCGTCGCTCCACCTGCACCGAAGACGTTCGATCTGACGGTCCAGGTGCCGGTCGAGGACATGACCGAACTGGGCGTCACCGACCCGAATGCGGACACCTCGGCCGCTCCCCCGGCGCAGGGATCCATCTGGCCCCACGTCGAGGAGAAGATGGTCGATCTCATCCTCGAGCACAAATCGTGCATCGTCTTCGCCAATTCTCGACGGCTCGCAGAGCGGCTCACTGCGCGGCTCAACGAGGTGTACGCCGAACGGATCGGCGACGGCGTCGACACCGAGCACAAACCGCCCTCGCAGGTCGGCACTCCCACCGACGTGAACCACGGTGCCGATCCGTTGCTGGCCCGAGCCCACCACGGCAGTGTCAGCAAGGATCAGCGCGCGCTGATCGAAGACGATCTCAAGACCGGCAGGCTGCGCTGCGTCGTCGCCACCAGCAGCCTCGAACTCGGAATCGACATGGGCGCAGTCGATCTGGTCGTCCAGGTCGAAGCGCCACCATCGGTGGCGAGTGGATTGCAACGCGTCGGACGCGCAGGTCACCAGGTCGGCGAGATCTCCAAGGGCGTGTTGTTCCCCAAGCACCGGACCGACCTGATCCACTGCGCCGTCACCGTCGAACGCATGACGTCGGGCAAGATCGAGGCGTTGTTCGTTCCCGCCAATCCACTCGACGTGCTGGCGCAGCAGACGGTGGCGGCCTGCGCCCTCGAACCGATCGACGCCGAGGACTGGTTCGATTCCGTCCGTCGCACAGGCAGTTTCGCCACGCTGCCCCGTTCGGCATACGAGTCGACTCTCGACCTGCTCTCGGGTCGCTACCCCTCGGACGAGTTCGCGGAACTGCGGCCGCGGCTGGTGTGGGACCGCGACGCGAACACTCTCACCGGCCGTCCCGGCTCGCAACGGCTGGCCGTCACCTCCGGTGGCACCATCCCCGACCGCGGCCTGTTCACCGTCTACATGGTGGGCGAAAAGCAGTCCAGGGTAGGCGAACTCGACGAGGAGATGGTCTACGAATCGCGAGTGGGTGACGTGTTCGCTCTCGGTGCCACCAGCTGGCGCATCGAGGAGATCACCCACGATCGGGTGCTCGTCAGCCCGGCGTACGGCCAACCCGGCCGGCTCCCCTTCTGGCACGGCGACGGCCTGGGCCGGCCGGCCGAACTGGGCCAGGCCCTGGGCGAGTTCCTGCGTAGCACCACCGATCGCAGCAACTTGGCCGACCGGCTGAGCTCCGACGGTCTCGACGCCAACGCGGTCAACAACCTCATCGCATTGCTCGACGAGCAACTCGAGGCCACCGGCCAGCTCCCCACCGACAAGACGATGATCGTCGAGCGGTTCCGCGACGAACTCGGTGACTGGCGGCTCGTGCTGCATTCCACCTACGGTCAGCAGGTGCACGCGCCGTGGGCACTCGCAGTCGGCGCGAGGCTGATCGAGCGATACGGCATCGACGCCGCGCCCACCGCATCCGACGACGGCATCATCGTCCGGCTTCCGGACACCGACGACCAGCCGCCGGGCGCAGAACTGTTCGTCTTCGAGCGCGACGAGATCGCCGATATCGTCACCGAGCAGGTCGGCGGGTCGGCTCTGTTCGCATCGAGATTCCGCGAATGTGCCGCTCGCGCACTGCTTCTCCCCCGCCGCAACCCGGGCAAGCGAGCGCCGCTGTGGCAGCAGCGCCAGCGTTCGGCTCAACTGCTCGACGTGGCACGCAAGTACCCGACGTTCCCGATCCTGCTCGAGACCGTCCGCGAGTGCCTGCAAGACGTGTACGACCTCCCCGCCCTCGAGGACATCCTGGCCAGAATCGGCCGACGCCAGATCAGAATCGTCGACGTCGAGACGCCGTCACCGTCCCCGTTCGCCAACTCGCTGCTGTTCAACTACGTCGGCGCATTCATGTACGAGGGCGACAGCCCGTTGGCCGAACGCCGAGCCGCCGCACTGTCACTCGACTCGGCGCTCCTCGCCGAGCTGCTCGGACGCGTCGAACTGAGAGAGCTGCTCGACGACAGCGTCATCACCACCACCGAACTCGAGCTACAGCGCCTCCCCGAGGACCGCCACGCCAAGGACATCGAAGGCGTCGCGGACCTGCTGCGACTGCTCGGTCCGCTGACCGTCGAGGAAGTCGGCCTTCGAACCGACGGCGACGAGTACCCGCAGTGGCTCACCGAACTCGCCGACGCCAAGCGGGCGATGGAGGTCTCGTTCGCCGGCAAGAACTGGTGGACGGCGATCGAGGACGCCGCTCGGCTGCGCGACGCACTGGGCGTCCCGCTCCCCATCGGAACTCCGTCCGCCTTCATCGAACCCGTCGACGACCCGCTGGTGGACCTGATCAGCCGGTACGCCCGAACCCACGGACCGTTCACCCTCGACGACGCGGCGGCGCGCTTCGGGGTGGGCACCGCCGTGGTACGCGACGTCCTGCGCAGACTCGCCGTCGACAAGCGCGTCGTCGAGGGCGAATTTCGGCCCGGAGCCACCGGCAGCGAATGGTGCGAGGCCGAGGTCCTGCGACGTTTGCGGCGCCGGTCGCTCGCTGCGGCCCGGCAGGAGATCGAACCCGTCTCCACCGCCACCCTCGGCCGCTTCCTGCCGGCGTGGCAGCACGTGGACAGCCGACGCCTGAGCGGAATCGACGGCGTCGCAACCGTCATCGAACAGCTTGCGGGCGTTCCTGTTCCGGCATCGGCCTGGGAATCACTCGTGCTCTCGTCGCGGGTGACGGACTACAGTCCGGCGATGCTCGACGAACTGACCTCCACCGGAGAGGTGTTGTGGTCAGGACACGGCGCGATCTCCTCGAAGGACGGCTGGGTGAGCCTGCACATGGCCGACACCGCTCCGCTGACTCTCGTGCCCGCTGCCGAATCCGACCTGTCGGAGTTGCAGATTCGCATTCAGGACGCCGTTGCGGGCGGCGGCGCGTACTTCTTCCGCCAACTCTCCGACACCGTCGGCAGTACCGACGACACCGCACTTCAGGCCGCCCTGTGGGAGCTGGTGTGGGCGGGCCGTCTGAGCAACGACACATTCGCCCCGCTGCGCGCGCTGTTGAACTCCACGACCACCCGCTCGGCCCCGAGCCATCGAGCACCGCGTCGCACACCGCGGTTGCGCTCGTACCGGCAGTTCGAGCGGCCGTCCCTGCCCACCCGCACCGGACCTCCTACCGCGGGTGGACGATGGTCGAGGTTGCCCGAGCTCGAACCCGACCTGACCGTCCGCGCCCATGCGACCGCCGATGTACTGCTCGAACGCTACGGCGTGGTGACCCGCGGCTCGGTGATGAACGAGGGCGTGCCCGGCGGATTCGCCACGATGTACAAGGTGCTCACCGGATTCGAGGATTCCGGTCGCTGCCGTCGCGGCTACTTCGTCGATTCCCTCGGCGGAGCGCAGTTCTCCACCTCCGATGTGGTGGACCGGTTGCGCAGCTACGACGAACCGAAGAAGAACGCCACCGCCGTCGTGCTCGCGTCGTGCGATCCGGCCAACCCCTACGGCGGAGCACTGCCCTGGCCGAAAGCAGGCATCGGCGAGGCCGGTGTCGGAGACAAGCCGGACGAGACGACGAAGCATCGGCCGGGTCGCAAGGCCGGTGCACTGGTGGTCCTCGTCCGGGGCGAGTTGACGATGTTCGTCGAACGCGGCGGAAAGTCGGTGCTGACGTTCGGTGAGAACACCGAGGACATCGGCGCTGCAGCAACCGCATTGGCGGCCACCGTTCGCCGCGGCGGAGTCGACAAGCTACTCGTCGAGCGGATCAACGGTCACGATATTCACGGCACCGACTTCGCCAAGACCCTGACCGAGGCCGGTTTCTCGGCGACGCCACGCGGCCTTCGTCTGCGTCGCTGAAGCACCGCAACACTCCCCAGGAACGAGAAAGGACACCGATGCCCGAGGGCGATACCGTCTGGCGCGCTGCGAACACTCTGCGGGCAGCGCTGGAAGGCCAGCGACTGACGACCTGCGACATTCGCGTACCCCGTTACGCCACAGTCGACTTCACCGGAGAGACCGTCGATTCCGTCGCCTCACGCGGTAAGCACCTGCTGATCAGAGTCGGCGGCTACGTCATTCATTCGCATCTGAAGATGGAGGGCACCTGGCACGTCTACGCACCCGGCGCTCGCTGGCGTCGCCCCGCGTTCCAGGCACGCATCATCCTGAACACCGCCGACGCGCAGGCCATCGGGTTCGAACTCGGAGTGCTCGACATCGTCGAGGACGAGGACGAGGTTGTCGGCTATCTCGGACCGGATCTACTGGGTCCCGATTGGGACCCGAAAACCGCCCTGACCAATCTGGAGTCGGATCCGGCTCGTCCCGTCGGACTCGCTCTGCTCGATCAGCGCAACCTCGCAGGGCTCGGCAACGTCTATCGAAACGAGATCTGCTTCCTGCGTGGCATAGACCCGCGTACACCGGTCGGCGACGCCGGTGACCTGAAGAAGACGATCGACCTGTCCTATCGATTGATCATGGCCAACAAGGATCGAAACCAACGCGTCACTACCGGGGATCGACGCCCGGGCCGACACTTCTGGGTGTACGGCCGGGAGAACAAGCCATGCCGACGCTGCGGAACCACCATCGAATTCGGCCTGATCGGAGACAATCCACTCGAGGAACGGCAGATCTACCACTGCCCGCACTGCCAGAACTGAGGTCTGGCGAGATCGTCCGGTCCGTGGTGTCCTTTTCGACGAACCTCGTTCGTCCTTCGTGTGTAGGTCGACGAACGGCGCCGACCACGACGATTCCAAGGAGACCTCATGACCACGTACGCAGCCATCGTCTACACCCATGACGCCGACTGGACCTCGCCCGAGGTCGCGGACGAGATGGCCGAATACGGTGCATTCAGTGCCGCGGCCGGACCGGCGATCATCGGCGGAGCGGTCCTTCACCCCACCTCGACCGCCACCACCGTGCGCGTGTCGGGCGGGAAGGGAGGTGACGTCCTGACAACGGACGGTCCGTTCGCCGAAGCAAAAGAGGTACTCGCGGGGTTCTTCCTCCTCGAGGCACAGGACCTCGATGCCGCGATCGCACTGGCCGCACAGATCCCAGCGGCATGGAACGGAGCAATCGAAGTACGGCCGATCATCCCGATGGCTCAGTGAGCACACCGGCCGAGCACCTGGCGGCCGTGGTCCGTGACGAGGGTCGCCGAGTGCTGGCGACCCTCGTGCGCACCACCGGCAGCCTTGCCGTCGCCGAGGACGCAGTCTCCGAGGCTGTGGTGACCGCACTCGCTCACTGGCCTCGATCGGGTGTCCCCGACAATCCGCGCGCCTGGCTCACGACCGTAGCTCGAAACAAGGCACTCGACATCATCAGACGCGAGGCCGGGCGCACCACGAAGGAACGAGAGGCGGCGGATCTCGCCGTGCTGAAGCAGAATTGGAGCGAGAGCGACGAGTCCGCGATCGCCGACGATCTGTTGCGGTTGGTCTTCACCTGCTGTCATCCGACGCTCTCCGTCGACGCCCAGGTGGCACTGAGCCTGCGCACGCTCTGCGGGCTCGCCACGTCCGACATCGCCCGATTGATGCTCGTGCCCGAGGCCACCATGGCCAAACGCCTCACACGCGCGAAGAAGAAGATCGCAGCTGCCAACATTCCGTATCGAGTACCGGATTCGGCAGAGTTACCGCAACGACTCGACGCTGTGGCCACCACGGTGTATCTGATGTTCACCGCCGGCCATCTCGGGGGCGAGACGCTGGTGCGGCCGCAGCTGTGCGACGAGGCACTTCGGTTGGCCCGCTTGCTGATCGACCTGATGCCGGACGAGCCGTCACTCCAGGGGCTTCTGGCCCTCATGCTGTTCACGGACTCGCGCCGGGCGACCAGGACCGATGAATCGGGCGGCCTCGCCAGGCTGGAGGATCAGGACAGATCTCGGTGGAATCGAGAGGCTATCGAGGAGGGTGCTCGGTTGATGGACAGTGCACTGCGTCGCAACGACTCTCGGCCCAGCCGCTACACCATCCAGGCAGCCATCGCATCATGTCACTCCACTGCAGCGACCTACGCCGACACCGATTGGTCACGAATCGTCATGTTGTACGACGCGCTCGTGGTTGTGGAGAACACCCCGATCGTGGCACTGAACCGCGGTGTCGCCGTAGGGGAAAGCCAGGGTCCTGCCGCCGGGCTCGACGCACTCGACGCCATCGATTCTCTCGGCAGCCACTACCTGTGGCATGCCTGTCGAGCTGTGATGCTCGATCGCCTGGACCGCATGGAAGAGGCCGAGAACGCACGAACGGCTGCGCTTGCTCTCGACCCATCGCCGGTCGAGAGAGCGTATCTCCGGGCGCAGCTCGCGCCGTCCTCGCGCCCTGTCGAGCAAAGACGGGATGAAACCTGAAAGCTCCCTGTCAGGTGCGGCCAAGCCTGTTCACAGCTTCGCCGATCACCATGGGTCGTATGTTGACACTTGCGATACTCACCCTGCTGATCATGGCCGTGTCCGGCGCGACAGCTGCTCGCGCACCCCGGACGCTGGTTCGACTGCGCTAGATCGTGCGAACGGGTTCGAGGATTTCCTGGCGGGCCTCGGGAGCGACGACTCGCAGAGCGTCCGCCGAGGCGTCGTCGGGCTGGCGCTGTGACTCGATCTCGGCTTCCACCCGGGCGCGGTAGGTCTCGACCTCACGGTCCACCGTGGCCTCGTCCCAACCCAGGACAGGTGCGATCAACGCCGCAACCTGACCCGCACAGTTCATCCCGCGATGGGAGTACTCGATGGAAATCCTGGTACGACGCGACAGCACGTCCTCGAGATGCAGTGCGCCCTCGGCTGCTGCGGCGTACACCACCTCCACCTGAAGGTAGGCCGGCGCATCGGTGAGTGGTTGCAGCAGTTCGGGTTTGCCGTCGGCCATCGCCAGCACCTCGTCGATCAACGAACCGTACCGATCGAGCAGATGCGTCACCCGATGTGGATGCAGCTTGTACATCTCACCCAGATGCGGTGCCTGATTGACCAGGGCGAAGTAACCGTCGGCACCGACGAGGGGCACCTTCTCGGTGATCGAGGACGCCACCCGCACCGGGATGTCCTCGGCCGCCAGATCGACGGCGTCCTCGGCCATCACTCGGTAGGTCGTGTACTTGCCGCCGGCGATGGCGATGAGTCCCGGGGCCACCCGAGCGACCGCGTGCTCGCGAGAGAGCTTGGAGGTCTCGTCGCTCTCGCCTGCCAGCAGTGGCCGCAGGCCCGCGTACACACCGTCGATGTCCGCGTGGGTGAGCGGCGTGACGAGCACGCCGTTGACCTCGCCCAGGATGTAGTCGATGTCGGCTTTGGTGGCGGCCGGGTGTGCCAGATCGAGATTCCAGTCGGTGTCGGTGGTACCGATGATCCAGTGCGCACCCCACGGAATGATGAACAGCACCGACTTCTCGGTGCGCAGAATGATCGCGGCCTCGCTGACGATTCGATCCCGCGGCACCACGATGTGCACGCCCTTCGAGGCGCGTACGCGGAAGCGTCCGCGCATGTTGGACAGCGACTGGATCTCGTCGGTCCACACGCCGGTGGCGTTGATCACCACGTGTGCCCGCACCTCGGTGGTGGCACCGGTCTCCGAATCACGCACGCGCACACCGGATACCCGGTCGGCCTCACGCAGGAAACCGACGACCTGGGTGGAGGTTCGCACCACTGCGCCGTAGTGAGCAGCCGTCCTGGCGACGGTCATGGTGTGCCGGGCGTCGTCGACGACCGTGTCGTAGTACCTGATCCCGCCGATCAACGATTTGCGCTTGATCCCGGGCGACATCCGCAGCGCACCGGATCGAGTCAGGTGCTTCTGCTGCGGCACCGATTTGGCCCCACCCATGCGGTCGTACAGAAAAATCCCCGCGGCGATGTACGGACGCTCCCACAACCGGTGCGTGAGCGGGAAGAGGAACTTCAGCGGCTTGACCAAGTGCGGTGCGAGCGTGGACAGGGAGAGCTCGCGTTCGTGCAGGGCCTCACGGACCAGTCCGAACTCGAGCTGCTCGAGGTATCGAAGCCCACCGTGGAACATCTTGGACGAGCGAGACGACGTTCCCGACGCGTAATCCCGCGCCTCGACCAGCGCCACCTTCAGTCCGCGCGTCGCCGCGTCGAGGGCTGCACCGGAGCCGACGACGCCACCGCCGATCACCACCACGTCGAACTGCTCGGTTCCGAGCTGGTCCCACGCCTCCACCCGCTGGTCGGGTCCGAGGAACTTCGTATTCGATCGGTTGCTCATCTCGAACGCTCCATATCCATCGAAAATCCCCGCATTGCTTGCACGTCAGGCTACCGCCCCAGGTCCTCCGGGCGCAGAACCTGCCGTGGTCGAAACGGTCCGGTCGAAGCAGTCGGGTCGGGGCAATCGGGTCAGCGCACTTGCATCGACGCCGTGTGCGCGGCACCCAATCGTCGCACTGCCTCTGCCAGCACGATCGGGGTCGATCCGGCGAAGCTCAACCGCAGCGAGTGACGGTACTGCGCATCCGAAGCGAACGCCGTGCCCGGCACGAAGGCAACTCCGTGATCGAGCGCCGCGTCGAGCAACTCGCCGGTGTCGGTTCCGTCCCGGAAGGTGGCCCAGGCGAACATGCCACCCTCGGGGCGCGAGACGGTGAGCCGATCACCGAACTCGGCGACGAGAGCATTCGTCGATGCCGTTGCGCGAGAGCCGTACTCGCGCCGCAGAACGACCAAATGCGCATCGAGCCACGCGGTGTCGGCGAGCATCTCCGCTGCCATCAGCTGCGTCATCGAGGATCCACACAGATCCGCGCCCTGCTTGAGCAGTTCCACCGCCGCACAGACGCTGGGCGGGGCGACGAACCAGCCGACACGGAGCGTCGGAGCGAGGATCTTCGACGCACTGGAGAGTCGAATGACGCGATCGCTGTGACACGCGATCGGCAGCGGCGGAGCGCCGATATCGGATTCCGTTGTGTCGAAACATATCTCACCGTACGGGTCGTCCTCGATGACCCAGAATCCGTAGCGATCCGCGAGCGCCGCGAGGTGGCGTCGACGCTGCTCGCTCATCGTGACTCCCCGCGGATTGTGGAAGTTCGCGACGGTGTGGACAACCGCGGGACGAAGCCCCGCCGCCAGTCTGCGTTGGAGTTCGTCGGTGTCCATTCCGGTATCGGTGATGGGGATGGACTCGATGCGCGCTTCGGCGATCGAGAACACCTGCAGCGCACCGGTGTACGCGGGCTCGTCGACCACGACGACAGCACCGGGGTCGATCAGAGCCTGCGCGAGCAACGTCAGGGCCTGTTGCGAACCGTGCGTCACGATGACGGACTCGACCGGAACGGGCATTCCCCCGCGCGTGAGCGATTCCCTGGCTGCAACGACGCTACGCAGAGTGCGGTGGCCGGATGTCTCGCAGTACTGCACCGCGTCGGGGCGACGAAGCGCAGCCTCTGCTGCTGCGGCGATGCGGTCGATCGGTATCAGATCGGTGGCCGGTAGACCTCCGGCGAGGCTGATCACATCGTCGCGTGCCGTCAGAGCGAGGAGGTCACGGATGGCCGAGCTGGTGAGCGAGTCGGTGCGGGCGGCCAGGCCGGCGGAACGGTACGTGGTGGACATGAGAGAGGCTCCGGGGCAGCAGGAATGGGGAGACGGCCCGCGGATCCGCTGAGTCGAAGAAGGAGCGGACGGGTGTGTCCGCTCCTTCGACTGTCTCACGTGCTACCGAAATATGAAACGCAAGTCTCACATGATGAGATCAATCCAGATCGTCGTGCGCCATCAGCTGACGCGCGGCCTCGATGACCGAACCGGACAGCGACGGGTACACCGAGAACGTGTTCGCCAGGTCGTTGACCGAGAGGTTGTTCTGTACCGCCATCGCGATGGGCAGAATCAGCTCCGACGCACTCGGGGCGACCACGACACCACCGATGACGACGCCGGTCGCCGGGCGGCAGAAGATCTTCACGAAACCACGCTTGAGCCCACTCATCTTCGCTCGCGGATTCGTTGTCAACGGCAGCATCACCACGCGCGCCGGTACGTCGCCGGCGTCGATCTTGGACTGCGCGACGCCGACCGACGCGATCTCCGGCCGAGTGAACACCGCCGAGGCGACGGTCTTGAGCTTGATCGGACTGACGGCCTGTCCCAGTGCGTGATACATCGCAATGCGTCCCTGCATCGCCGCAACCGAGGCCAGCGGCAGCAGACCGGTGCAGTCACCGGCTGCATAGATGCCCGCGACAGCGGTCCGCGAGACGCGATCCACCCGCAGGTATCCGCCCTTGTCGAGTTCGATGCCCACCTTCTCGAGTCCGAGACCGGAGGTGTTGGGTACCGATCCGACGGTCATCAGCGCGTGGCTGCCCTCGACGGTGCGGCCGTCCGACAGCGTGACCAGAACGCCGTCGTCGGTGCGAACGACAGAATCGGCGCGGGCGTGCTTGACGAGGGTGACGCCGCGCTCGTTGAACGCGTCCTCGAGCACCAACGCGGCGTCCTCGTCCTCATGCGGAAGGACGCGGTCGCGGCTCGAGACCGCGGTGACCTTGACGCCCATCTCGGTGTAGGCCGAGACGAACTCGGCACCGGTCACACCGGATCCGACAACCACCAGGTGCTCGGGGAGGGACTCGAGATCGTAGAGCTGACGCCAGTTGAGGATGCGTTCGCCGTCGGGCTCGGCTCCCTTGACCACGCGGGGACGGGCACCGGTCGCGATGAGCACGACATCGGCGTCGAGGATGCGCTCCTCGCCGTCGGCGAGCACCGCCTTGATCTGGTGCGAGGCCATCCCGACGTGGGAGTCGATCATCTCGGCGCGTCCGGCCAGCAGCTCCACGCCGACGGAGGTGACGCGGTGGGCGATGTCGGAGGACTGCGCCTGCGCGAGGCTCTTCACACGGTCGTGAATCTTCGGCAGCGCGACGGCCGCCTGCGACGGATCGAGGGAGATACCGAGGTCGCTGGCTCGACGCATCTCGGTGCGAATGCCGGTCGAAGCGATGAACGTCTTCGACGGCACGCAGTCCCAGAGAACGCAGGCACCGCCGATACCGTCGGAATCGACGAGCGTCACCTCTCCGCCGTACTGTGCGGCAACCAACGCTGCTTCGTACCCTGCCGGACCACCACCGATGATCACAATCCGGGTCATTGATCCTCTTCTCGCATGCTCGAAATCTCTCGCTGTGTCGCGTCAACGGTATTCCAGAGGCCGCCCTCGCGCGTCGGTAGGGCTGGCTTGCCTTGCCCCGTAGGAGGGCGGACCTGCGGCGACGCACCGAAACACGACCACGAGGCGTCAGTGTGCACCGATACGGTTTAGGCTGGCCGACGTGCCAATTTATGCCGCCTACGGATCCAACATGCATCCGGAGCAGATGTTGCAGCGATGCCCTCACTCGCCCCTGTCGGGAACCGGGTGGCTGCACGGATGGCGGTTGACCTTCGGCGGTGGCGACATCGGTTGGGAAGGCGCGCTGGCCACGGTCGTGGAGGATCCCGACTCCCAGGTCTTCGTCGTGCTCTACGACGTGTCCGAGGAGGACGAGGAGAGCCTGGATCGCTGGGAGGGCTCGGAACTCGGCATTCACCGGAAGATCCGGCTGCGCATCGAGACCGGCCGAGAGCCGGTGCTCGCCTGGATGTACGTGCTCGACGCCTACGAGGGCGGCCTACCGTCGGCACGCTACCTCGGAGTCATGGCCGAGGCAGCCGAAATCGCCGGTGCCCCAGCCGAATACGTGCGGGACCTACGAACCCGCAACAGCCGTAACGTCGGTCCCGGTACCGCCTCGTAGTTCGATCAGAAGTAGTTCTTCATCACCGACGCCACCCAGGCCGGCTCGGTCACGTCCGCACGTTCCGGAACCATGGACTGCAGGAACGGTTTCACGTCGAGGACCGGTGAGCCGTCGATCGCGTCGAGACCTCGGACTCGGATGCGCAGTCCGTCCACGTCGACGATCTCGCACCGCGACACTCCGAGATGATTGGGCCGGTCCTTGACCCGTTGAGCGAGGACACCCACCCGAGGAAGCGTCGTGTCACCGCGGGGGTGCCGCGAGCCGGTGGTCGTCGCGGCCGGATCGCACAGGTGGAAGCCGTAGACCACTTCGAGGTGGGAGAATTCCGCGAGACCGAGGGTCGAGTCGGCGTCGAGCACACTGTCGTGGAGGTCGATGACGGATTCGACCGATCCCCAATTGTCGTCCACCACCTCGGCGCGTTCGGATCTGACGATCCCGATCGGCGACACATCGAACGCCATCTCGTCTCCTGTCTCTAGTTCGGATCCAGCGCGATTCCGGTCATCACCTTCACGCCCACGGCGAGTGCTCGTTCGTCGAGATCGAAGGTGGGCTGGTGGATGTCGAGTTGTGGCCCGGTACCCGGCCATACGCCGAGTCGAGCCATCGCGCCCGGCACTCGTTCGAGGTACCACGAGAAATCCTCGCCGCCGCCGGACTGCGCGGTATCGGCCAACGCGTCGGGTCCGACCCTCTCGATCGCCTTCTCGAACGTGTGCGTGGACGCCGGATCGTTGACCACGGGAGGCACGCCGCGACGGTAGTGCAGCTCGAAGCGGACACCGGTCGGTGCGAGCAATCCGGTGACGATCTCGCGGACCAGCGGTTCGAGCAACGCCCAGGTCTCGTGGTCGCCGGTGCGGACGGTGCCGGTCAGCATGCCGGTCTGCGGTATGGCGTTGGGGGCCTGGCCCGCGACCACCGCTCCCCACACCATGACCGTGCTGGTCCGCGGGTCGACGCGCCTGCTCAGCATTCCGGGCAGGCCGGTGATGACGGTGCCCAGTGCGTAGATCAGATCGGTGGTCAGATGCGGCCGAGAGGTGTGTCCGCCGGGCGAATCCAGCCGCAGCTCGACGGTGTCGGCCGCAGAGGTTATCGCACCGAGGCGCACGCCGACCTGCCCCACCTCGAGCCGCGGATCACAGTGCAGCGCAAAGATCTTGGTGACGCCGTCGAGCGCTCCCGCGGCCACCGCGTCGAGCGCACCGCCCGGCATGACCTCCTCGGCGGGCTGAAAGATCAGGCGCACCCCGTACTGCAGGTCCGGCAGTGACGCCAGCGCCAATCCGGTCGCGAGCAGCACCGTGGTGTGTGCGTCGTGCCCGCAGGCGTGCGACACCCCCGGCACGGTCGACGAGTACACCGCGCCGGTGTTCTCCTGCAGCGGCAGGGCGTCCATGTCCGCCCGCAACGCCACCCGCGGACCGTCGGGCCCGATGTCGCAGATCAACCCCGTTCCACCGGGGAGCGGCTTGGGCGACAGACCCGCCGCTTCGAGATGCTCCATCACGAACGCGGTGGTGCCGAATTCGCGTCGAGCAAGTTCCGGATTCGCGTGAATGTGCCGCCGCCACAGCGAGAGATCTGCCGTGTGCGCGTGAATCCACCGATCGATCGCGTCCTCGCGGGTACTCACGACTGCGCCGCCGAGCGAGCGGTCACGCCGTCGAGCAGACGGGCGCGAGTACCGGGATCGGCTGCGGCGCGCGCAGCAGTTCTGGCGAGACCGAGAGCTCCGTCGAGCAACGCTCGATCGGCCGACTCGGTGACACACGCGGCGGCGAACTCCGGCTGATGGGTCACCGCTCCTCCCGCATCGAGGCCGACGACGGGATGAATACCGGGTAGAACATTCGTCACGTTTCCCATGTCTGTGCTGCCCAACGGGCGAAATCCTTCCAAATCCGGAGCCAGGGGCGACCGGCCCAATGCTTCGATCTCCTGCCGAAAAGCCGCAGCCAGCCACGAATCCGGCGTCAACGCCGCATAGGTCGGCGACACCGTGCGGATCTCGTGAGTGCACCCGGTGGCGATTGCTCCCGCCTCGAAACACGCGTACGTCTTCGCCGTCAGAGCGTGCAGCGATTCGGTGGTGTTCGCGCGCAGGTAGTAGAGCAGCTCGGCATGGCCGGGCACGATGTTCGGTGCCACACCCCCGTCGCTGACGATGCCGTGGAACTGCTGACCCGGCGACAGATGCTGACGCAGGAGCCCGAGTGCCACCTGACTGATGGTCACCGCGTCGCCTGCGTTGATTCCCCACTCGGGAGCAGCCGACGCGTGCGCGGCACGGCCGGTGAACTTGACGGCGATGTCCGCCAGCGCCAGCGAGGTCGCACCCACGATGTCGAAGGGACCGGGATGGACCATCAACGCCGCGCCGACGCCGTCGAACACTCCTCGCTCGAGCATCAAGACCTTACCGCCGCCGGTCTCCTCGGCCGGGGTACCGAGCACTCGCACGGTGATCCCGAGCGCGTCGGCGACCGGAGCGAGCGCAAGCGCAGCACCCACAGCCGAGGCCGCGATGATGTTGTGCCCGCACGCATGACCGATCTCGGGCAGAGCGTCGTACTCCGCACAGATCCCGATCACCAGATCGCCGCTGCCGAACGACGCGGTGAACGCGGTGTCGATACCTGCGACGGCCGTCTCGATCTCGAAATCGTGGGCCCGGAGCGTGTCGAGGATCTTGGCGACGCTGCGATGCTCGGCGAACGCCAGCTCCGGCTCCGCGTGGATCGAGTGCGAGAGCGCAACCACTTCGTCGGTGGCGTCGGCCAGGGCGCGGTCCATCGCCTCACCCACGTCGGCACTGTTCGATTCGTCGATCACGAGAGACAGTGTGTCACTAGCGCGACCGACTGTCGGAACAGCTGTGCCGAGTGACTACTTCCCGAAGCTGAAGTTGCTGTCGTCGGTCGCAGTGTTCAGCGCGGCGAGCAGATCCACGTGCATGCGAGCCTTGATGCCGGCCAGGTTGGCACCCCGGGTGCTCGTCAGTGCGGCGGCCTTCGCGACCGCGTCGGACACCAGCGACTCCTCCGCTGCCGTCGCCTCGACGATTCCGGCAGCCACGGCGTCGGCACCGCCGTACCGGCGACCGGTCGTCATCGCCTCGACGGCGGTCTGCTTGGGCAGCCGGGAGTTGATCAGAGCAGACATTCCGACGGTGAACGGCATGTTCAGGTTCACCTCGGGCAGGCAGTAGAAGCCGCGATCGAGGCGTTGGATGCGGAAGTCGTGGGAGGTGGCGAACATCGCGCCTGCGCCGAAGGCGTGGCCCTGCACAGCAGCGACGGTGGCCATCGGAAAAGCGAGCAACCGGGTGTAGAGAGTGTGTACGCGGTCGAGATACCAGGTGATCTTGTCCAGGTTGGCGAACAGCCAGTCGGTGTCGAGGCCGTTGCTGTAGAACTTGCCCGCCGACGTGGTGACCAGCGCCGCCGGACCGGTCGAGGCCTCGACCTCGTCGAGCAACGCGTGGGTGGCGTCGATCCAGTCCGGATGGAACCGATTCTCGGGATTGTCCGCCCCGTTCTGGGCACCGAGGAACAGGATGTGGACGTCACCGTCGCGTTCGAGATAAGGCATGCAGCGGATACTACCCAACAGTAACTTCCGCCGGTCGCACATCCGTTGCGTCGATCTCCTACTGTTGTTCATCGTGGCAACCACCGACGCACATGCGACCGACCCCGTGACCGATCCCGAGGGTGCCGCGCGCACCGCCGCCGACGCACTCGCCGCAGCAACCGGAGTCGACACCCACACCGTGGCCATCGTTCTCGGTTCCGGATGGCAGGCGGCAGCCGACGTCTTCGGCTCCCCCACCGCGACCGTGCGCATGGCCGACCTGCCCGGGTTCGCGCCACCGTCGGCGTCGGGCCACTCCGGCACCATCACCTCGGTGGACGTCGGCGGCACCCACACACTGCTGCTGCAGGGACGCACGCATGCCTACGAGGGGCACGACCTGCGACGCGTCGTGCATCCGGTGCGAACCGCGATCGCGGCAGGTGCCACGACCGTCGTGCTGACCAACGCTGCAGGCGGTATCCGGGACGGCATGAGCGTCGGACAGCCCGTGCTGATCTCGGACCACCTCAATCTGACGGCTCGTTCACCCCTCGTCGGGGCGGAGTTCGTCGATCTGGTCGACGCGTACTCCCCCGAACTTCGGGCCCTTGCGGCCGACATCGATCCGTCGCTCGAGGACGGCGTCTACGCCGGCCTGCCCGGTCCGCACTACGAGACGCCCGCCGAGATCAGAATGCTGCGCACACTCGGTGCGGACCTCGTGGGGATGTCGACCGTGCACGAGACGATCGCCGCGCGAGCGAAAGGCGCACGCGTCCTGGGCATCTCGCTGGTGACCAATCTCGCCGCCGGAATGACCGGTGAGCACCTGAATCACACCGAAGTACTCGCCGCAGGCAAGGAGTCCGCTGCCCGCATGGGATCGCTGTTGCACGAGTTGGTCTCCCGCCTGTGACCGAGAATCTCACCGAGCGTGTACAACGATGGATCGCAGGCGATCCCGACCCCGCTGCTCGCGAAGAACTCGGCGGCCTGCCCGATGCCGAACTCGCCGACAGGTTCAGCGGACCGCTGACGTTCGGTACCGCAGGTCTTCGTGGCCCGGTGCGCGCGGGACCGAACGGGATGAACGTGGCGGTGGTGACGAAAACCTCGGCCGGCATCGCAGCCTGGTTGGTCGAGAACGGTCTGGGTGGGTCCACCGTCGTGGTCGGTCGCGACGCCAGGAACGGCTCCGAACAGTTCGCCTTCGCGGCCGCCGAAACCTTCTCCGCTCGAGGCTTTTCGGTGGTGATGCTGCCTCGGCCGCTGCCGACCCCCGTCGTCGCCTTCGCGGTGCGGGCACTCGATGCCGAGCTCGGCGTGCAGATCACCGCGTCGCACAATCCCGCTGCGGACAACGGGTACAAGGTGTATCTCCGCGGCGGCTCGCAACTGATCCCGCCGAGCGACGCCCAGATCGAAGCGCTCATCGAGGCCACTCCCGACGCGATCGAGATTCCGCGCGCGATAGTCCAGCCCGGCGGCTCCGACATCGCTTCTCGGTATCTCGATTCCGTTGTCGCACTGCCACGTTCGAGGGGTCGCGACATCCGCATCGCATTGACTCCCCTGCACGGTGTCGGCGGTGAACTTGCGACGGCAGCACTGCGGGGCGCGGGGTTCCGCGACATCCGGGTGGTCGAGGAGCAGTTCGAGCCCGATCCAGCGTTTCCGACCGTCACGTTTCCCAACCCCGAGGAGCCAGGAGCGGCCGACGCCGTGCTCGCGCTGGCGGCGGACATCGACGCCGATATCGCGATCGCCCTCGACCCCGACGCCGATCGCTGTGCGGTCGGGGTGCCGACGGACAGCGGGTGGCGCATGCTGACCGGCGACGAGACCGGGGCTCTGCTCGCGAACCATCTCCTCGCCGACGCGCCCGCCGACTCGCTGGTGGCCAACACGATCGTCTCGTCGCAACTGCTCTCGGCGCTCGCTCCGGCGCGCGGCGCTCGCTATGCCCGCACCCTGACCGGATTCAAATGGCTCGTCCGCGCGGGCGAGGGCCTGGTGTACGCCTACGAGGAGGCCATCGGGCACTGTGTGGATCCGAACGTGGTGCGCGACAAGGACGGTATCTCGGCCGCGGTGGTGCTCGCAGATCTGGCCGCCGGCCTGAAGCAGGATCGTCGCACCCTGCTCGACGTACTCGACGACCTCGCGGTCGAGTTCGGGGTTCACCTGGGCGCGCAGGTCTCGCGGCGGGTCGCGGACCTCGCCGACATCGGGAACATGATGCACCGGTTGCGCAGCGCACCGCCGACGGAACTGTCCGGCCGGACGGTCACCGTTCTGGACTACGCCCAGCGCGACGACGAATTACGCACCGACGCAGTCGAGATCAGCGGGTCGGGGCTGCGGGTGATCGTGCGGCCCTCCGGCACCGAACCCAAGCTCAAGGCCTACCTCGAAGTGATCGAGCACGTCGACGCCCCCGAGGACCTACCGAGAGCGCGGGCGGCAGCAGCCGAGATCCTGGCCGAACTGACCGACTTCGCCCAGCACCTCTAGGCGTCGACGACCCGAACGTCAGAACAGCGCCGACTGCACCGCAGGCAGATCGGACGTGAAGGCCCCGAGTTCGATTCGCCGACCCTTCAACGGCGCAAGATCCACGACGTAGGTCTCGTCGTCGACGGTCGCGATCACCGCCTGCCCGACGCATGTCCTGATCTCGAGTCCGTGGGAACCGGTTGCGACATCCGCGGGGTAGGCGACGCGGCTGACGTTCTCGCTCAACGCCTCCCGGCCTGCGGGCGGTGCCCATGGTTCGTCGATCGGGGTGCAGCCGGCGACGCCGGCCTCGGTCAGCATCTCGCGGACCTGCTGGGCCCGGACGGCGACGGCGGCCTCGAGCCTGTCCACGCCGATCGGCAGACACAGCGAGGCGGCTTTCGCCGCGGACCGCACGGCCTGCCGTAGCCCCATCGATTCGGTCACGAGGTCCTCGGCCACCCGGACGGCCTTTCCGTCGTCGGCATGGGCGACGTACCGCGCGCAGATGGCACCCTGCTCGGCGAGCCGACCCCATTTGCGCGTGTCCGCCGCCGTCCCGATCTTGAAGGTGCCGTTTGCGAACGCCGCAAGATACAGCCAATGCGGTTGCATCACATGCTTTTCCAGATCACGTGAGACGAATCCGCTGCGATGCACGGTGTGCACGAATCGAAAGCTGTCCTTGTCGGCGCACGTCGCGCACTGTCCCGACGCGACGGCCCGCTCCCGACCGGGGCACGGCACGTAGCGCGGCGGGCCGTCGGCCCGAAATGCCATGCGCCCGGTGCAGTACCGATCGGTCGAAGCACCCGGCGCACGGAAACCGAGCCTGCGGCCGACCAGTTCGTGGAACTCGATCTGCTCGGTGTCGACATCGAGCACCCGCAATCTCGGTCGCGGTGTAGGTGACGCCTCCGATGGCCAGGAGACGCCGAGAACCAATCGACCTGCGACAGAGGGAGTCAGCGCGGACCGAACTGACGATCGCCCGCGTCACCGAGGCCGGGAACGATGAAGGCGTTGTCGTTGAGGCCGTCGTCGATGCTCGCTGCCACCAGTCGCACCGGCAGTCCCGAGGCTTCGAGCGCGGCAACTCCTTCGGGAGCGGCCACGACGCAGATGGCGGTGACGTCCGCCGCACCGCGGCCGACGAGCAGTTCGATCGTGTGGACCATGGATCCGCCGGTGGCGAGCATCGGGTCCAGCACGTAGACGGGCGTCTGCGACAGGTCGTCCGGCAGGGATTCCATGTACGGGACGGGCTGATGGGTTTCCTCGTCACGGGCCATTCCGACGAAACCGACGCGGGACTGCGGGATGAGGCTGCTGGCCTTCTCGACCATGCCGAGGCCTGCGCGCAGAACCGGGACCAGCAACGGCGGTCGCGCCAGCCTGGTGCCCTCGGTGACCGCGACGGGCGTGCGTACCTCGAAGGTGTCGATCGCAGCGTCGCGAGTGGCCTCGTAGACCAGCATGTGAGTGAGCTGACGCAGAGCCGACCGGAACGTGGCATTGTCGCTGCGCTCGTCCCGCATCGTGGTGAGCAGGGCTGCGGCCAGTGGGTGATCGACCACGTGTGTTTCCATGCCGACAAGGATAGGACCTGGGCGGCAGGACGCGAACGGCAACTCGGGGGAACCGAATGGCACGTACCCGCGTCGAACCAATTGGGCGTCGCACTCGGCGACCGTGAATCGATCGCATTCTCAGGGGGCACTGATGGCCGAGCTCGTCGTCGAAACCGAGGGGGTCCTCGCGTACGGTGCGGTGGCGTCGACCATGGCCGAGCAGATCGCCGCGGCAAGTGCTGCCGCCGCCGCGTGCGGCCCCGCGGTGCTGGCTCCGGTCTTCGGTCTGATCGGACAGGAGTTTCTCGGTGCGGTCACCGGCACCCATCTGGCGCACACCGACGCCGTCGTGCGCCTGGCGAGCACGGTGGCGAGCATCGGTTCCGCGGCCACCGCATCCGCGGTGTCGTACGCCCTCACCGATGCCGGAACCGGCGCAACCGTTGCGGCCTCGGCCGCTGATACCACCGCGGCCTCGGCCGCCGGTATCGCACAGGACGAGCGGTAAGCGCCGATGATCGATCTGCTGGCCCGTCCCATCGTCGATCTGCTCGGAGCCTTCGGCAACGGGGCGCTCCCCACCGGCGGTCCGGCTGAC
>NZ_NOZF01000074.1:0-32746 GCF_002258565.1 Rhodococcus sp. 05-2254-6 | reverse complement strand
GGTACTGGTCCTGATCACCGGCGGAGATTCGGACGTCGAAGTAGGCGTGGACCTCGTCGACGAAGCCGATGTCCTCGCCTGCGAACTTGCGCGCCGAGCATTCGAGTGCCCGCAGGTGGACGTCGAGGAACGTCGTGCGCTCGGGTGTCAGATCGACGTTGCCGAGCTCGGCGCGCAGTGTCTGTGCTCGACGGATCAGCTCACGCGGCTCGGGGGCCGGGGCGTTCTCGGTGATACGACGCAACTCGGGATCGCCGGTGTACGCGTCGACGAAGCCGTCTTCGAGCCGGTCGAAACTCAGGCCCAGCAACAGGTATTCGCGAACCAGGGTAGAAGCATCCATAACCGAACCCTAGTACGGCGAACGACCCCGCCCGTGCGCGATCGACCGGCACCGAGCACAATCTGGAACCATGCGACTCGCGCTCGACAGGAGCTCAGCCGAACCCTCTGCAGCTCCGATGTGGCAAGAGTGGAGCCTGCGGAACGATTTTGGTCGGAGTCGTGCGTGAGCGAGTCCAGTCCGTACGTCGAGTTCGACCGTGTGCAGTGGCGCACGCTGCGTCAATCCACGCCGTTGGTACTGACCGAGGAAGAACTCGTCGGTCTGCGTGGTCTGGGCGAACAGATCGATCTCGACGAGGTGGCCGAGGTCTACCTACCGCTGGCACGACTGATTCACCTCCAGGTCGCGGCCAGGCAACGGCTGTTCGCCGCGACCGCGACGTTCCTAGGCGAGAAGCACCCCGACCGTCAGGTCCCGTTCGTCATCGGTGTCGCGGGGAGCGTCGCCGTCGGAAAGTCGACGACGGCCCGTGTGCTGCAGGCGCTCCTGGCCAGGTGGGACCACCATCCGCGGGTCGATCTGGTCACCACCGACGGATTCCTGTACCCGACGGCCGAACTGATGCGTCGAGGCATACTGCACCGCAAAGGATTTCCCGAGAGCTACGACCGGCGCAAGCTGCTCAGATTCGTCACCGAGGTCAAGTCAGGGACCGAAGAGGTGGGCGCACCGGTCTATTCGCACGTCTCGTACGACATCGTCAAGGGCCAGTACCACATGGTCCGGCAGCCCGACATCCTGATCGTGGAGGGGCTCAACGTATTACAGACCGGACCACGGTTGATGGTCTCGGATCTGTTCGACTTCTCGATCTACGTCGACGCGCGAATAGAGGACATCGAGAGCTGGTACGTCAAACGCTTTCTCGCGTTGCGCAAGACGTCGTTCACCGACCCGTCCTCGCACTTCCACCACTACGCAGGCCTGTCCGACGACCACGCGCAGATCGCGGCCGAGGATCTGTGGCATTCGATCAACCTGCCGAATCTGGTGGAGAACATCCTGCCGACGCGACCGCGAGCGACCATGGTGCTGCGCAAGGACAACGACCATGCGATCAACCGGCTGCGGCTTCGTAAGTTGTAGAGCTCAGATACCGAACCGACGGTGTCTGGCCGCGAAGTCACGCAGCGCCCGCAGGAAGTCGACGCGTCGGAATTCGGGCCAGTAGGCCTCGGTGAACCAGATTTCCGAGTAGGCGCTCTGCCACAGCAGGAAGCCGGAGAGTCGCTGTTCGCCCGAGGTGCGGATGACGAGGTCCGGATCGGGTTGGCCGGAGGTGTAGAGATGGCTACCGATCTCGTCGACGTTGATGGAGGCCACCAGTTCGTCGCCGCTGACGCCCTCGGCGATCTTCTCGGTCACCAGGGACTGCACGGCGTCGGCGATTTCCTGCCGACCGCCGTATCCGACGGCAACGTTGACGTGTGTTCCCGACCGTCCCTCGGTGAGCGCAGCCGCTTCCTTGAGTCGACGCGCGGTCGACGCGGGCAGCAGATCGAGGGTGCCGACGAGTTTGACGCCCCAGTTCATCTCGGGTCCGCAGATCTCCTCGACGACGTCGGTGATGATGTCGAGGAGAGAATCCAGTTCGTCGGCGTCGCGGCGGAGATTCTCGGTGGAGAGCAGGTAGATGGTCGCCATCTCGATTCCGGCTGCGTCACACCAGCCGAGCATCTCGGCGATCTTCAGTGCGCCCATGCGGTGCCCGTGCGCGACGTCGGTGAACCCGTTCTCGCGAGCCCAGCGGCGATTGCCGTCGCACATCACCGCAACGTGCCGCGGGTGCTGCACGCCTTCGAGCTGGCTCAGCAGACGCCGCTCGTACACGTTGTAGAGAACGCCGCGGACCTTCTGCGGAATGATCACCACTGCTTCGTCACCACTGCCCCGTCACCGCTGCTCTCATCACCACGAAGGATCACCTTACGCCGACGTCTGCGAGGCGGTCGCCGGTACAGTAGCGTCAGAACCTACGGTTGCGTAGGTTCAAGGCGGCGACACGGGAGGCAATCGACATGACGATGTTCGGACTCGACGAGATACCCGTCAAACCGCGTATGCGCGGCTGGATTCACCTGTACGCGTTCGGCGTGGCGGTGGTGTGCGCGATCACTCTCGTCACGCTCGCGTTCAGCATGGTCTCGGTCAGTGCGGGTGTGGCCGTGAGCGTGTATTCCATCACCGTCTGCGGCGTGTTCGGGGTCAGCGCCACTTACCACCGCGTGCACTGGAAGACCACGGCGTCGCAGATCTGGATGAAGCGCGCCGACCATTCGATGATCTTCCTGTTCATCGCGGGGAGTTACACCCCGTTCGCCGTGCTGGGTCTCCCCGGCTCGACCGGACGCACGTTGCTCGTCGTCGTATGGGCCGGGGCCCTCGCCGGGGTAGCCCTGAAGATGTTGTGGCCCACCGCTCCCCGTTGGGTCGGGGTACCGCTGTACCTGCTCCTCGGCTGGGCGATCGTCCCGGTCGCACCCACGCTGATCGACCACGTCGGCTACGCGCCGTTCGTCTTGCTGCTCGTGGGCGGAGTGTTCTACAGCATCGGGGCCGTGCTGTACGCCACCAAGTGGCCGAATCCATGGCCGACGACCTTCGGCCATCACGAGTTCTTCCACGCGGCAACGGTGTTGGCGGCAACCTGCCACCTGGTCGCCGTCTGGCTCGTACTGTTCTGATCGACCTCAGGTGGTTCGGGATGCCTTGTCTCGATACATCAGTGCGTCGGCGCGCTGAATCAGCCGGTCTCTCGGCTCCCCCGACTCCCGCACTGCGACGCCCACGCTCACCGACACCCCGAGCAGGTTCGATCCGAACGGCACCGGTTCGCCGCAGATCGCCGACCGCACCGACTCGGTGACTTCGGCGGTGTCGAGGCCCGTGGACCCGTCGAACGTCACCGCGAACACGAACTCGTCTCCCGCGTATCGGCCGACGACACTCCCGCGCGGCGACCACTGGTGCAGTCGACGGCCGGCGGCCTCGAGCACGGCGTCACCTGCCGGATGACCGTGCGCGTCGTTGATCGATTTCAACCGATCGACGTCGACGAAGGCCAGGGCAACCGGCAGATCCTCGGCGATCCATTCGTCGACGTGGGCAAGCAGAGGACCTCGTCGTACCAATCCGGTCAGCTCGTCGCGCTCGGCGCGAACGCGCCAGTGAACGGTGTCGTCGACGACGGGATTGACCAGGTCCAGCAGTGCGACAATGAACCGTCGCCCGGCGATCGTCGAGATTCCGACGTGCATCCAGCAGGAGACGACCTCCCCGTCGACGCGCCGCACTCGACGCAAGGCTCCGATCGGTCGACCGTGGTCGGTGGGGCCTGCCTCGGGGTAGCGGTGCTCGAGTTGGACCGCGATACGCGTCGCCGACGCGCGATCCCCGAGCGGCACGAAATCTGCAACGGGTCGGCCGATCATGTCGTCCACGGCGCACCCGAGCACGCCCTCGCACAGGGTGTTGGCCCCGACCACCTCGTAGTGCATCGAGTGCACCATGGCCGCCATCGGAACCGCGGCCACGAACTGGGCGACAGCAGCGCGCTGGTCGTCGGTCACCGCCTCGTGCACGGTGTCCGCACGCAGCACACCCTCATTCATGACACCTTCGCTCATGACACCGTCGATCCATTGGTAGACGCTCGACCGCCCCAGGCCGAGGAAACTCCCGGCAACAGTACTGTTGCTCCGTCGAAGCATCGACGAGCGTGGTCAACTCCGCAGCGCGAACGGCAATTCTTCGGCAGAGGTCACAGGACGGTCGCACACGAAGCCACGACACACGTACGCCGTTTCGAGGCCGTCGACCGGTGGACGGTCGGTCAGCAGCACCGACGAATCCGTCACGCCTGCGACCACCACGGAACCGCCGGGAGCCAGAGCCCGGACGACCGAGAGCAGGTCGCCGCCCGGTGCCGTCGACACCGCGACCTGAATGGGACCGCGAACGGACGCTTCCGCGACCGCCAGCCAGTGGCCACCGGACCTGGGTGCTCGTTCGAGAATCGAGGCCGATCGCGCCAGCGACGCAGCCGCCAGTTCGCCGTATCGCGCCGAGGACGTGTGATCAACCAACGCCGCTGCGGTGAGCAGCGCCTCGGCCATCGTCGACGCGCCCGAGGGGGTGGCCCCGTCGATCGGGTCACGAGGCCGGGTCACGAGAGTCTCGGCATCGTCGGCGGTGTCGAACCACGCGCCGACGTCGTCCGGGTCGGCGAAGTGGTCGATCGCGGCATCGACGATCGACGTCATGCGCTCGGTCCAGACCGTGTCTCCGGTGGCCTGGAACAACGCTGCCGCCGCGACGGCGAGAGCCGCGTAGTCCTCGAGCACACCGGTGGCCTCACCGACTGCACTGCCGAGTGAGGCGCGGCGGACTCGGCCCGACTCGACGTGGCCGGCGAACAGTTGCTCGCCGCACTCGACTGCCGCGTCGACCCATCGCGGTTGTCCCAACCCGGTCCCGGCCTCGACCAACGCCGTGATCGCCAACCCGTTCCACGCGGTGACGACCTTGTCGTCGCGGCCCGGTTGCGGCCGAGTCGCGCGAGCGGCGAACAACGTGCTGCGCACTCGGGCGAACCGGTCGTAGTCCTCGGGTTCGGCGGGCAGCTGCAAGACCGACATGCCGGCCTCGAACGTGCCTGCCGAGTTCACCGCGAACAGCCCTGCTGCCCACACACCGTCCTCGAAGCCGAGTGTCTCGGTCAGTTGCTCCGGAGTCCACGCATACGTCAGACCCTCGATGCCCTCGGTGTCGGCATCGAGTGCCGACGCGAAACAGCCGTTGGCCGTGCGTAATTCACGCAGCATGAACTCCGCGGTGTCCGACGCCACCCGCCGGGCGAGCGCATCGTCGTCGACTCGCGCTGCGTGCGCGTAGAACCGCAACAGCAGGGCGTTGTCGTAGAGCATCTTCTCGAAGTGCGGGACGATCCACTCGGCATCGACGGAGTAGCGCGCGAATCCCCCGCCCAGCTGGTCGTAGATACCCCCGCGGGCCATGGCCGACGCGGTTCGGCGCACGACGCCGAGAACCTCGGTGTCGCCGGTGCGTTCGTAGTGCCGAAGCAGCCCTTCGAGCAGCGCGCCGGGCGGGAACTTCGGTGCTCGGCCGAAGCCGCCGTAGAGGGTGTCCTCGTCGGCGCAGATCGCGGAGACCGAGGCCGCCAATGCATCGGCGTCGATCGGGCGACCGCCTGCTGGCACGCCTGCGCTGTGTTTGCGAAGTTCGGTGACGATGTCGGCGGAGGCGTCGAACACCTCCTGTCGCCGCGTCGACCAGGTGTCGGCGATCGCGGTGAGCAACTGCTGGAACGACGGCATTCCCTGACGCGGAGCCGGCGGGAAGTAGGTACCGCAGTAGAACGGTTCGGTGTCGGGGGTCAGAAAACACGTCATCGGCCACCCACCCTGGCCGGTCATCGCGACGGTGGCGTTCATGTACACCGCGTCCAGGTCGGGTCGTTCCTCGCGATCGACCTTGATGCACACGAAATGCTCGTTCATCAGCGACGCGGTCGCCTCGTCCTCGAACGACTCGTGTGCCATGACATGGCACCAGTGGCACGCCGAGTATCCGATCGACAGCAGGATCGGAACATCGCGATCGCGAGCGGACTGCTGTGCCTGCGGTCCCCACTGCTGCCAGTGCACCGGGTTGTCCGCATGTTGCTTCAGATACGGGCTGGTGGACTCACCCAGGGCATTGGCGTCGAGCATCAGGGCTCGTCGGAGACGACGGGTTTGGTTCGGTTCTGATCCGGCGGAAACGGATCTGCCAACCCGCCGCGATCGGTGCCCTCGTCGAGAGCCTGATCCAACGTCGGATCCTCCTGCTCGAAGGTGGCGGGCAGACGCTTGATCTTCTTGTTCATGGACCAGATCAGCAGTGCCGTTCCGACCAACAGCGCGACCAGGATCACCAGACCGATGGGCGAGGACTTACCGAATTCGGGACCGGTCGGCTGCTGGGCGAGGATCGAAACGATCATTTGTCGGTCTCTTCTATTCCGGCGAACAGGTCCGTCTCGGGCAGCGACGTCGTGACCCGAGTGCGGGCCAGCTCGAACTCTTCGGTGGGCCACAGCTTGCGCTGCACGTCCAGCGGCACGGCGAAGAACGAGCCGTTGGGATCGATCTGCGTCGCGTGTGCGCGTAGGGCGTCGTCGCGCTGCTCGAACCAGTCACCGACGGTGACCTGAGTGGTGATGCGGCCGATGATCTCGTCGCGCTGGCCGTCCCACCGCTTCAGCCAGTCCACGAACGGGCTCTCCTCACCGCGGTCGATGAACCAGTCGTGGAACAGCTGCATGCGCTTACGAATGAAGCCGTGCGAGTAGTACAGCTTGAGCGGAGTCCAGGGCTCACCGGCGTCGGGGAAGCGTTCGGGATCGCCCGCTGCCTCCCATGCCGCCATCGAGACCTCGTGGCACCGGATGTGGTCCGGGTGCGGGTACCCGCCGCGTTCGTCGTACGTGGTGATGACGTGCGGCTTGAACTCGCGAACCACCTTCACCAGCGCCTCGGTCGAGACCTCCAACGGGACCAACGCGAAACAGCCGTCGGGAAGCGGCGGGAGCGGATCGCCCTCGGGCAACCCGGAGTCCTCGAACCCGAGCCACGTCTGCTGCACGCCCAGCACTCGGGCGGCCTCGGCCATCTCCTCACGCCGAACCTCGTGGATACGCTCGTGCACGCCCGGAATGTCCATCGCCGGATTGAGGATGTCTCCCCGCTCGCCACCGGTCAGGGTGACGACCAGAACATCGTGTCCTTCGGCCGCGTAGCGAGCCGTTGTCGCAGCGCCTTTGCTGGATTCGTCGTCGGGATGGGCATGCACTGCCATGAGCCGCAGTCCGGACACGTTCTTCCTCACCTCGGATTCGCCTGATTCTTGCCTGCCCCTATAGTTCCATCTGACGCCGACAGGCCCCCAGCGGCACCCCCGAATCGATCCCGAGAGCGGCCATGACCAACGCACTTCCCGCAGGTAGATACCCGTCGGGTTCAGGCCCGAGCGGTATTCGACAGGCCCCCAAACGTGCGACGAAGATCGCACTGGTGGCTCTGGTCCTGCTGGTCGGGCTGGGCGTGGCCTACTACGCGTACAGCAAGTTCTCGGTCAAACCGATCGAGGGCAGTCAGCTCTCGTTCGACATCGTCGACGAGGACACGATGTCGATCCGTTTCAGCGTCACCCGGCAAGATCCCGAGCAGCCCGCTGTCTGCATCGTCCGCGCTCGCTCGCGCGACGGCTCCGAGACCGGCAGGCGCGAGGTGTACATCCCACCGGAGTCGGCGTCCACCACCGTGGAGATGACCACCGAGGTGACGACGTCGGCCGCCCCTGCCGTCGGCGACGTCTACGGCTGCACCCTCGATGTTCCCGAATATTTACGAGCCCGATAGGCGAACTGCCTGTTCGTGGTAAGGTCGGGTCATACACGGCCACCGCAGAAGGTGCCGTGTATTGCTGCATTGCGGGCAGGGTTCACCTGCGAACGATGACGACGGCTCCAGGATGTGGGCCGACCAAGGGGATCCAACCATTGGAGTCCCCTGTTCGTTGCGTGCCCTACCTGCTCAGAAACCGGAATCCGAGCTCGAGATTCCGACTACGAGGGAGTGATCGAGATGACCGAGACCCAGGTGACCTGGCTTACCCAGGAATCACACGACAGGCTCAAGAGCGAACTCGACCAGCTCATTTCCAATCGCCCCGTCATCGCCGCCGAGATCAACGAGCGTCGCGAAGAGGGCGATCTGAAGGAGAACGGCGGCTACCACGCTGCGCGCGAGGAGCAGGGCCAGCAGGAGGCACGTATCCGCCAGCTGCAGGAACTGCTCAACAACGCGAAGGTCGGCGAGGCACCCACCCAGTCCGGCGTCGCTCTGCCCGGATCGGTCGTCAAGGTCTACTACGACGGCGACGAGTCCGATACCGAGACGTTCCTGATCGCCACCCGCGAAGAGGGTGCCCGCGACAACAAGCTCGAGGTGTACTCCCCCGCGTCACCTCTGGGCGGATCGCTCATCGACGCCAAGGTCGGCGACACCCGCGAGTACACGTTGCCCAACGGCAAGACCATGAAGGTCACCCTCGTCAGCGCGGAGCCGTACCACACCTAGGCCTGCTCACGAGAAGACTTGAAAGCACCCCCGGTCGCCGAGCGACCGGGGGTGCTTCTCTGCGTGGATGTCAGGCGGTCATCGTCTTCTGGTACTTGCGCACCGACAGCGGCACGAACACCACGAGCATCAACACGACCCAGATCAGGGTGTAGAGCACGGGGTTCTGCAGTGGCCACACCTCCGGCGGTGGTGCCATGGGGTTGGTGTTGCCGAACTGCTCTCGCACCGCCAACGTCACCGACGAGATCGGGTTCCACTCCGCGATCGTCTTGAGCACGGTGGGGAAATTGTCGATCGGGACGAAGGTATTGGCGATGAACGTCAACGGGAAGATCACGATGAACGACGCGTTGTTGAAGATCTCGGGCGACCGCACGATCAGACCCACCAGGGCCATCACCCACGAGATCGAGTACGCGAACAACAGCAGCAGCACGTACCCGAGCAGGGCGTCGAAGAACGAGGACGTGATGCGCCACCCCACGAGGAGTCCGGTGAGCGACATGATCGTGATGGTGACGAGGTTGTTGCCCACATCTGCTGCGGTCCGCCCGATGACGACGGCCGAGCGTGCCATCGGCAACGACCGGAACCGATCCATCACGCCCTTCTGCAGATCCTCGGCCAGCGACGACCCGGTGAGGGAGGCACCGAAGATCATCGTCTGTACGAAGATGCCGCCCATCAGGAAGCTCTTGTAGTCGATTCCGGGGACATCGATCGCACTGCCGAAGACGTACGCGAACAGCAGGACGAACATGATCGGCGAGAGCGTCGCGAAGAACAGTAGGTCGGGAACTCGCTTCAGCTTGATCAGATTTCGCTTGGTGATGATCGCGGAATCCAGAAGAACGTTGCTCATTTCTCTTCCTCCGCCGTCTCGGGTTCGCCGGTGGTCTGACCGGTCAGACTCAGGAACACATCGTCGAGGTTCGGCCGCCGAAGACCGACGTCGACGACTCCGATTCCGTTGTCCTCCAGCTGGGCCAGCGCCGTGGACAGGTCCTTCGATCCCCCGTTGACGGGCATGACGATCCGGCCCACCTGATCGTCGAGGGTGGGTGGCTCGACGCCGATCGGAGCGAGGATCTGCATCGCTCGCTCGGCCTGGGACCGGTCGGTCAGCACGAATTCGACTCGCTCGCCGCCGGTTTGGGCCTTGAGCTCGTCGGCCGTGCCACGCGCGATGATCTTGCCCTTGTTCAGCACGATGATCGAATCGGCCAACCGGTCGGCCTCCTCCAAGTACTGGGTGGTCAACAGAATGGTCGTGCCGTCGCGAACGAGATCTGCGATGAACTCCCACATGGTGATTCGACTACGTGGATCGAGTCCGGTGGTCGGCTCGTCGAGGAACACCACCCGTGGTCGACCGATCAGGCTGGCCGCGATGTCGAGTCGTCGACGCATACCGCCCGAGTACTGCTTGGCCGTCCGGTCGCGTGCGTACTCCAGGTCGAATCGTGCGAGCAGTTCGTCGGCCCGCTTCCTGGCCTCGGCCTTGCGTAGGCCGAACAGTCGGCCGACCATCTCGAGATTCTCGTACCCGGTCAGATATTCGTCCACGGCCGCGAACTGACCGGTCAGCCCGATCGTGCTGCGCACCTCGTTGGCCTGCGTCGCCACGTCGAGCCCGAAGATTCGGGCCGAGCCGGAAGTCGCTTGCAGCAAGGTGGCGAGAATACGGACCGCCGTGGTCTTTCCCGCACCGTTGGGGCCGAGCACACCCAGCACCGTGCCCTCGGGAACGGTGAAATCGATCCCGTCGAGCGCGACGTTCTTGCCGTACCGAAGTACGAGGTCCTCTACTTCTATAGCGTTCGCCATGGCCCTCTCCCCGTTTCTCTACTGGTCGGTGTAAGGACTTCCGAACGCGTAGAGATTAACCGGTCTTGATCGGACCGGGCGTCCACAGACCCGAACGCTGGACCTCTTCTGCTGTGATCTGCGCCGCCTGCGCCGTTTCGTCGTACGGGATGTACTGCTCGATCGACCCCCAGTCGCGGTCCCAGTCGCCGTCCAGATACGACGGGATGGTGCGAGCGGAGGCGACGATGTCGATCCACCCGAGCGGCCCACCGCCGAAGTGGTCCTGCCACGCGTTGGTGATGACGGCACCGCTGCGGTCCGGCAGCACCCGGTACTGCGGAACTTCGGCAACCCCGAGACGGTGATCGAACGGATGCTGGCAGGGGAAGTTGAAGCCGACCTCCCAGTCCAGCATCACCGGAGCGTCGCGGCCGACGACCTCGTTCAACGTCTGGGTACGCGGAACCCGCGGCGGGGTGATCGCCAACCACTGGTCGGAATCTCGATCGTTGTCGGACACCACGAGCCGAATCGTGTTGGCACCGGCCGGAATCCGATCCATCGGCACACGCAGGTTGCGCCACGACGGCGTCGGGCCGATGTCGATGGGGGTCACCCGTCCCTGCGCCTGTCCGTCGACTCCGTACTCGAGTTCGAGGCTCTGCCCGTACGTGACGATGCCGTCGGAGTCCACCGAGCGGATGCGTCCGGCAGCGGCGATCGAGATCAGGTCGCCGGGATCGGCAGGCAGTGCATACCACCCGGTCGTCAGCGTGGCGTTGTCATCGGACCCGAACGAACCGAGCACCGGCACGGTGGCCGGATCCAATCCGAACGGCAGTGCGCTACCGCCGGTTCCGGCCCCGGTGGTCGACGTCGGCTGCTGCTGCTCGTCGGTGTCGACGGTGTTCGAGGTGCCCGACGCAGAGGACTCCTTGTCTGCGGTGAGGTCGCCCGCCACACCGTCGGGGGTGAACCCGTCGTTCTCTTCGCCGAGCGCAGCGAAGGCATCCCCGGTGACCGGTTGCAGCACATCGGCATTGGGGTTCGTCTCGAGCAACACGTCGTTGGCGAGGCCGCACGTGTCGCCGGCAAGCGCCGAGAGATTCGATTTCGCGACCGAGTACGACGGCCACTGCGCCACAGCACCCTTGGCCATCGACGCGACGGCCACCAGCACCATCAGTGCTGCCCCGACAGCGATCGGCGGCACCGACCACCATCGCGCCATCGGTTTGTCGGTGCGCACGTACGGCGCGCGGAGATGGAACCAGACGGCTGCGAGCAACAGCAGCAGGGTCAGGCCGAGGAACATGGTCGAGATGCCGAGACCGGCAACGAGGATCGGCTTGTCCCAGAACGGAACTCCCCAGGCCGAGACGTACCAGTACCCGTTGGTTCCGGTGAACGCGACGGCCATCACGAACGAGACCGACGCGGCGAACAACAGTCGGTTGCGCCGCGATCGCAGTACCGCCGCGCCGGTCGCCACGGCTGCGAGCACCGCAACCGATGCGGCGAGTCCGGCGAAGACCCCGAAGTGGTGTGTCCACTTGGTGGGGGTGATCATCATCAATGCCATAGCCCCGACGGTGATGCCGACGATCCGCCGCGCCGGTCCCGTTGCGGTACCGGGGATCTTGCCGCCCTTGCGCAGCATGGCGACGACGACCGCGATCAGCGAGACGATCATCACGAACACTCCGAAGCGGCGCGCGAGCGAGCCGTCGATGTCCATGTTCATCAGCCACTGGTAGCGCAGGTACTCGTCGAACCAGGCCTGACTCGGCCCGGCCGCGTTGTGCACCCGCTGCATCTCGAGCATGCCGGCCACGGTCTGGTTGCCGAATGCGAACACCAGAACCACCGTTCCCGACGCGATCAGCGGGGCGAGCAACGTCGCCGCGCCCAAGGCCGTGCTACCGAACTGCCGGGCCCGAGCGACGACGATCTGCAGCACCGGCCTGGCTCCGGCGATCAGCGGTGCGAAGCAGATGAAACCGGAGGGTCCGTGGGTGACCGTCAACGCCGCGATGAGTATCGCCGCGGCCGCGGGCAGCAACCTGCGGGTCGCGATCGAGCGCTCCACCGAACACCATGTCAGCAGTACTCCGAGTGCCACGAACGGCTCGGGGCGCAGGCCGTTGTTGTACGGCAGCCAGAACGCGAGCAGCACCAGCCCGCCCGTCCACAGGGCAGTCTTCGAGGCGCGAGCAGCAGCCCCGAACCGCGGAATCACCTCGCGGCTGATGACGAGCCACGCCACGACCGCGCAGATCAGCGTCGGCAGGCGCATCCAGACACTGGCCGTCGAGACGTGCGACATGATTCCGAACATGTCGTACAGCGGCGTTCCGAACGGTGTCTCGGGCACACCGAAGTAACGGAAGTAGTTGGCCATGTACCCGGCGTGATCGGCCGTACGCGCCATGCCCTGCTGGTAACCGTCGTCGGAGGTGTTCGCGCCGATCAGATGCCACACCAGCAACGTCCCGATCACCACCGCATCGGCAGCCCCGAACGTCCACCAGCGACGCGGCAGGAACCGTCGGGCACGTCGGCCGTCGGACAGGTCGAGGCGGTGCAGTGCCACCAGCGAGATGCCCGTGGCGAGGACCCCGACGATCATCGCGAACCACTTCAGCGCACTGGGTGTGGACGAGAATCGACTGTCGAGCTGCGCTGTGAGGGTCAGACCGTCGACGGTGCCGCGAAGATCGGTGAACGATCCGACCAGCTGCGGCCGAACATCGCCCTCGCGCGTCACGGTGTCGGCACCGGTCAGCCCGACGGTGGTCGCCGTGCCGTTCGAGGTGATCGTCAATGCGCAGTCGCCAGCAGTCGAAGAGCTCAGCTCCGCGATCGGCTCCTTGAGGAGGACGGAATCACGCAACGTCACTTTCAGTTGCGATGCCTCACCACCCGTGACCTCGGCGACGAGACCGTAGCGATAGGCGTCGGGCGATCCCTCGGGCGAGGTGGACAGCAACAGCCCGCCGTCGGGCAACAGATTCGCGGCAGCACACGGGACCGTCGCGTCGACGCTGATCGGGGTGTATCCGACGAGTGGAGCCTCGACACTGGCGATCGTGTTCGACTGCGGCCACGTCAGGGAGGACTGCTGCTGCTCGATCGGCAACAGCGGTATCGCGATCGTCAGCAGAATTCCCAGGACTGCGGAGACGATCGCGACGAGCCGAGCCATGCAAATATCTCCCACCCATGTCCTGGTCCAAGTCGCTGATCAAGGTACCAGTCGGGCCCGAGCGGGCCCGACGATACGAATCCGGCCCGGACAACCTTCGCTGTGGCACACTCAGCCCGATGATCAGCCCGATGACGGTGCATGTCGACGACACCGGTGCTGATTCCATTGCCGCGCGAATAACGACACCATCGGGTGTCGAAGTGCGAGTGAGAACCGAGTCGAATTACTCGCTGGACCATTCCTCCACTCCCTGGCTTCCTCCGCTCCTGACCGCCGGTATGCGCAAAGGGTGGGATTTATCTTTCGACGGCCCCGTGGATTCGACCGCACTTCGAGGTGCGTCCGAGGCTCAGAAGATCTTCCGGGACTGGTATCCCAAGCGTTTTCGAGAGGTATCGATGTCGGCGGAACCCGGCCGCGTCGCCACCGGCGCGACGGGGGTGGGTTGCTTCTTCAGCGGGGGCGTCGACAGCTTCTACTCGGCAATCATGGAATCCGACCGCATCACTCACCTGATCTTCGTGCACGGTTTCGATATCGGTATCGGCGACGAAAGTTTGGCGGCCAGAGCCTTGGCCGGAGCCCGAGAGTCGGCGGCGGAATTGGGAAAACCGTTGATCGAGGTGAAGACCACGATCAGGTCGGCCTTCGCCGACCGACTGCCTCTCGATTGGGGATACGACTTCCACGGTGCCGCGTTGGCGCACGTCGGCCTGGCGTTGTCGCAGCACCTGAGCACCGTCATCATCCCGTCCTCGAACTGCCGCGAGGAACTCGCACCGTGGGGCTCTCATCCCGACCTCGACCCGTTGTGGTCGAGTAGCTCGGTCGCCTTCGAGCATCATGAACTCGATCTGCACCGTTTGGGCAAAATTCGTCGAATCGGCGAGAACCGGACCGCGATGAACCATTTGCGGGTCTGCTGGGAGAACCTCGACGGGAAATTCAATTGCGGCCGGTGTGCCAAATGCGTTCGCACACAGATCGGGCTGGCGGCCGCGGGTGCACGGTGCACGACTTTCCCCGAAACCATGGATGTGCGCGCTGTGGCTCGAATGCACATGAGAAGCCGCGATCGCGGCTACCTGAGAACCTCACTCGCGGCGATGCACGATGCCGGTGTCACCGACACAGAACTGCAGCGGGCCGTGAACACAGCAATACGCCGAAGTCATTGGACCCCGGCGCTTTTCCACGTGCGTCGTGCAGGTTCGTATATCGGCCAGGTGATCCGTCGAAGTCTGCGGCGTTGAATCGGTTGTGTCGACCAGCAGGTCAGTTCTCCACGTGCACGGCGTATCCGGCCGCACCGAGGGCATCGAGCACCGAGCCGCGGTGGTCCGGTCCGCGGGTCTCGACGGTCAACATCACGTCGACCTCTTCGAGCCCCAGGCGTCCGCCCGTACGGGAGTGGACGACGTCGACAACGCTGGCACCGGCGTCGCGCACCACGCCGAGCACCCCGGTGAGTCCACCCGGCTTGTCCGAAATCGTCACGCTCACAGCGAGATAGCGCCCACCGGCCCGGAGACCATGAGTGATGACGTGGGTGAGCAGCAGCGGATCGATGTTTCCGCCGGAGAGGACGGCGCACACCGAACCGGTCAATCCGAGCTCGTCCGCGGAATGCGTCATCAGCGCTGCCACCGCTGCCGCCCCGGCCGGTTCCACGATCAGTTTCGCGCGTTCGATGCACAGCACCAACGCCCGCGACAACGCATCCTCGCTGACGGTCACCACGTCGTCGACCCATCCCTGCACGTGATCGAACGGCACCGATCCGGGCAGGCCGATCGCGATGCCGTCGGCCATCGTCGACATCGACGTCAACGCGATCGGATGCCCCGCCTTCAGCGATGCAGGCCACGCGGCAGCACCCTCGGCCTGCACGCCGACGATCCTGATACCGGGCTTGGTCAGCTTGACCGCCGCGGCCACACCGGCCAACAGTCCCCCGCCGCCGGTGGGGATCACGATGGTGCCGACGTCCGGCATCTGCTGCAGCAGTTCGGTACCCAACGTCGCCTGCCCCGCGACGATGTCGAGGTGGTCGAACGGATGAATGAGAGTGGCACCGGTGCGTTCGGCGAACTCCCTCGCCGACTTCAGCGCCTCGTCCACCGTGTTACCCACCAGATGAACAGTCGCGCCGTAGGCCTTGGTGGCGACGAGCTTCGGTAGCGAAACGCCTACCGGCATGAACACCGTCGAGTCGATCCCCACCTGCGAGGCGGCCCACGCGACACCCTGAGCGTGGTTGCCCGCGCTGGCCGCGACGACACCGCGGGCACGCTGCTCGGCGTCGAGCCGGGCGATGCGGTTGTACGCCCCGCGCGGCTTGAACGATCCGGTGCGCTGCAGGTTCTCGCACTTGAGCCGCACCTCGTGGCCGGTCAGGTCCGACAGAATTCGCGAGGCCACCACGGGGGTCCGGCGCATGACCGGCTCCAGCAGCTCCTCGGCCGACGCGATATCCGACGCGGTCACCCGCACAATTTCCGACACGATCGCAGTATGCCAGGAACAATTACTCTCGTGACGTCATCCGCCACCGGTCGTCACTACAGTTGTGGAGCGCGTGCCGCACCACGGCGAGCCGCGACGGGCGCAAAGGATTCTCTGAACATGACGCAGGCTGGATCCGACGAGGTCGACGACGGCCGCGAGATGCGTGGCAGCGTCGAGATCAAGGATCGGGCCATGTCGCGGACCGCCATCGCGGCGGCATCGAAGGATCCTCGGGTCACGCGTACCACCGGCGGCTTCTCGCGACTGACCGGGCGAGAACTCCCCCGCGCCGACGTCACCCTCGGCGAGGACACGATTGCCGTCAACCTCTACATCGGGGTGACCTGGCCGTCGCAGATCACCGAGGTGACCGAATCCGTGCACGCCACCGTCGAGGCCGCGTTGGCGACGATGACGGGCCTGCACGTGCATCGAGTGAACGTCCTGGTATCGGACACCACACTGGACACCGGCCCCTCGCCCACCTCGAATACCGAAGCATCGCAGCCCATCTCACCTCGACCACCCACTGCTGGCCCGGCCGCGATGCCGTTGGCACTGCTGTTCGGGTTCGCGCTCCTCGGTGTGGCCTTTGTCGCCGGCCGGGAATTCCTGATCGCACACGGCCACCTCGGCGGTAGTCCGTGGATCGCCGACGCGGTGTCCTGGATCTCCCGATTGCACTGGCAGAGTTGGATGATCGCCGCCGCGATCGGAGCCGCCGTCGTCGGGTTGTTCGTCGTGTTCATCGGGGTCAAGCCCCGAACGAAGACGCATTCCGGCCTGGGCGAGTCGGCGTCGACCGTGTGGGCCACGCCGACCGACATCGCTCGATTGTGCAGTGCTGCAGCACAGTCGACCCGCGGAGTCGTGGACGCGCACACCGTCGTCACCCGGAAGAAGATCGAAATTCGGGTAGAGCGTGACGCTGCGTACGATGCCGACCGTATCGACGTCGGCGTGCGCGAGGCACTCGTTCCTGTGCTGTCCGTTGCTGCGGGCGAGCGCCGGCTGACGGTGAAGCAGTCGGTGGCAGCACCGACGAGGGTCTCGTGATGAAGACCTTCGTTGCCGGGGTCGACCGACTCCTCGCCATCGCGGCCGGGGCCGGGTTGATCGCGGGAGGTGGCTTCGCGCTGGCCTGGCATTACGACGTCCCCTGGGCACGAGAGATGCTCTCTCGCTTCGATCGTGCGCGAATCGCCGCCCTACCGGAACAGGGCTGGTGGGTGCCGACCCTGGCCGTGGTCGGCTGCATCGCCGTTGTCCTGGCACTGCTTCTGTTGATCGGCAACTTCTCTCCGCGCACGACCGGAACGGCAAGCGTCATCGAGAAGCCCCATTTCTCGGCGCACGTGGACCTGAGCGCCATCGCGTCGGGCGTCGCCGCGGAGCTGGCCGAGTTCCCCGGTGTTCGACGCGCCCGCGGTACGGCGATCGACGATCGGGGAATGCCCACCATCACCGTATCGGTCCATGCTGCAGCCGATTTCGATGTCGTGGCCTTCACCGCCCGAGCCGAAGCCCGTGCCGCCTTCGTGGCCGAATCACTCGCCGGTGCACACGTCGCCACTCGCATTCAACTGCACGTCGACAAGCGACGGTAGCGCGGCCGCGCAGCGTTGCGACAGGCCCGGCCACCTGTCCCTTCTGTCGGATTCACCGGTACGGTGTCGATACACGGCCCGAAGCAGGGAAGATCCGCGGAGCTCGACTCGAGTGGAAGGGAGTCCGCCTCGATGGGGCGTAGGAACGGCGACTGGCTGTTGATTCTTCTCGAACCGGATTCGGTGGCGTGTGTGGTGGCGGTAGGGACGACGCAGAAGAGCAAGGTTCCCATGGCGGCGTTCCTGAGGAGGTCGTCCGACTCGATCCACGCACGTGATGCGGTGGCTCGGTGCGCGGAATCGGGCAGGGACGTGGACATCGAATGCGGGCCGGGCAGGTACGTCTCGGCCCGTCCGATTCTCGGGGACGACGGTACGGTCCAGGCGGTGTGGGCCAGACTGCATCCGGGCACGTGCGACTCTCCGCCGTCGAATGCTTGGGCCTTTCGCTGGAATCTGACTCGCGGCACTGCCCACTCCAAGGACTCCCCGGCGCTGAATTCCGATGTGGCGCACTTGTCGGTAGCAGAAGCGATGGCAACGTTGGATTTCGGATTGCGAGCCACCGACGTCCTCGCGATGCTGGTATCCAGCACAGTCGGCGACACAGTGGATCTCGACGCCACCCAGCGTTGGACCACGGACGAGCTACATCGAATTCGCGTGCTGGCGCACACCACCGTCGAAGGCGAAGCTCGTCACCTGCGCGGCATCGCAATCGACCGCGGTCCGTTCGTCATGAGCCACCCATCCCCTACCGGAGTCCAGGAGACGATGAGCGGGCTCGTAGCGGGTGCCTCGTTCGTCGCACGACGCCACACCGCAATAGTCGATCTGTGCACCCTGGAGACCTTGTACTGGCACGGCCCGCCGCCACCGTCCATCGCCTGGAATCTCGACCCGACCGACCCGCGACCGCGAGTGCACCCGGACGACGACGGAGCAGTCGACGCACTCGCGAAATCAGTGTCCCGGGCCGGCGGCGCAGGAGACGAGCCGAGCATCACCGTCCGGTTCAGAGACCGAAACGGCGGCTACACCACCCACTCGGTGACCGCGTGCGCTCTGCCGATTCTCCCTGACGACGAAGAACCTCGGCTCGCGCTGGTGACGGTGACCGAGGCCTGTATCTGATCGCGCGCAGCGCTGGCGCTTCGGCACCGACGGGTTTAAAGTTCGGTGTGTTACGCAAAGACTCGGTCAACGAGGCGTAACCCGCGACCTACCTTGTGTCTCTCGGGATGGTCCGCACAACTACAGATCGCCGGACGAGCGTGCGCTCTCGTTCCAGGCCGATCCCATCGAGTACGCAACCGGCCCATATCCGTTGTGGCCCCATATCCGTTGTGTCACTGCACCCGGCTCGGTCCGAACGACAGCCACCATCACGTCGCCGAATCGCCCCTTACTCACGAACGGGAGACATCATGAACCGCATTTCTGCTCGGACTCGCACTGCATCCATCGCCCTGATCGCCGGCTCGATGATCGCCGTGACGTCGATGAGCGGGGCCGCTGTTGCTCTTGCTCAACCCGCGCCACCCGCGGTGTCCGCCACCGTCGAGGAATTCGTCCCCGTGAGCGCGGAAGAAGTTGCCTCGCTCAATGCTTCGCTGGCAGAACAGGGCCGCAATCCACTCCCCGCCGGCACAGCCGGCTTTCAGATCAGCGATGACGCGACTGTGACGATCGTCGACGAGACCGGCAACGTCCTCGATCGACAGCCGACTCCCACGGGACCTCAGGCCCGTGGAGTCACCGATGAAATAAAGCGAGTAGTCGGTGCCTGCCTCGGAATCGACTTCTTCGGCGCAGTCGGTGCTTGGGAAGCAATCGAAAGCCAGGTGAACTCGTGGGACAAGGCTGCCAAGTTCGTCCTGAGGCGAGTCGGGCTGATCGCCGCATTGTCCTGCGGCGGCGGAATATTCGCGGAGTACCTGCTCTGACATGCCCTTCTCCCCAGGAAAGGAACGATTGCCATGACAGCTCCCACCCGAAACAAGTTCGAGCGATGGTCCGGCGGAATGCCCCTCGCCGCCCCGGTGGCATTCGGAGCCGTGCTGTTGATCGCCAGTGTCTCGTCGAAGCTCGGTGGCAGCTCCCTCTTCTTCTTCGCCCCTCTGGCCTTCGTCACCTCGGGAACGATGGTGTGGCTCGGAGCCCGACGTGATCCGACGCGAGACCACCTCGCTCACGTCACTGTCGGGTCGGGACTGCTGGTGGGATGCGGCGTCGTCGTCGCCGTGTGTGGTCTCGCAGGCGGTCTGATGCTGGACTCACCGACGTTCTGGGCGTCAATCGCAGTCGTTGCAGCAATCGCGGCACCGATCAGTGCCGGCATCAGTCCCTTCTCGTCGCCGAGGGGCTAGTGCCTGCGGCAGTGGTGCGGTTATGTGCCGGCTGGGGCACATAACCGCACCACTGCCCTCGGCTCTTACAACCGCGGGTCGACCGGCTCGGATTCCAGTGCCAGGACGGCGAACACGGCCTGGTGGATGGAATAGAGCGGCTCACCGCGCACCGAGCGATCCAGCGCTTCCATTCCCAGCGCGTATTCGCGGAGGGCCATCGACTGCTTGTGTCCCACGTTTCGGTTGCGCAGGGCAGTCAGTCGATCCGGGTCGGTGTAGTCGGCACCGTAGATCAACCGCAGATACTCGCGACCACGAACCTTCATGCCGGGCTGCATCTTTCCGCGCGGAGCGTTCGCTGACGGTTTGACGACCATGCCCTCGCCGCCCTGCGCCGTCAACTCCTCCCACCACTTCTCCCCTGCCGCAACCGAATCCGGCATGGACAGATCGACCTCGATTCGACGGGTGGTGGCGAACATATCGGGAGCTGCTGCCACCAATCGGTCGGCAACATCGAGGTGCCAGGCGTGCGGACGATCGGCATACGTCCCGACGTTCGACGCCAGCACCTGAAACGGCGCAATCCGAACCCCGTCCAGTCCGTCCGTCGGCCAGATGTACCGCCGATACGCACCGGTGAACTCGCCCAGGTTGACCTGCCGAACGGTGTTCCGTTCCAGCAACTCCTGCACATCCAGACCACGCGAACCGGCCGATGCCAGCACCGCCGCCTCGGCCACGAGATTCGCCCGAGACACCGCAGCGACCGCGGCGTACTCGGTTTTGATCAGGCCCTCCGCTTTGGCGGACCACGGCATCAGTTCGCAGTCGAGAATCAGCCAGCTCGAATCCAATTCGTCCCACACACCGGCCTTCTCGATCGCGTCGGACACCCCGGAGATCAGCTCGCCGGTCAGTGACTCGTCGAACACCGGACGACCCGTCCGCGTGTACGCGGTGCCGAGCGATCCCTGCGGCGCATCGAACTTCTCCCGAGCGGTGTCGGCATCTCGACACACCACCACGACCACCCGCGAGCCCATGTGCTTCTCCTCGCAGATCACCGTCGACGCACCGAGCGCGCGATACGCGTCGAATGCCTGCGTCGGATATTCGAGATAGCCCTCGCGCTCGGATGTTCCACTCGGTGCCATCGTCGGCGGCAGATAGTGCAGCCACTGCGGAGCGAGGGCGAACCGACTCATCACTTCCAGTGCGCCCGCGGCATTCTCCGGCCGAACCGATACCCGCCCACGCAGCGACGTCTCGACGCCCGTCGGGCCGATCACGTCGGACAGATCGAGCGACGCCGCATCCCGCGTGAACGCGCCCATCGGGCGGGCAGGCTCGTACCAGACCTTCTCGGCCGGAACCGACACCACCTCGCGCTCCGGGTAACGCAGCGCCGTGAGCTTCCCGCCGAAGACGCATCCTGTATCGAGACACGCAGTGTTGTTCTCCCACTCCACTTCCGGCACCGGAGTGTGCCCGTAGAGCACCGTCGCCGAGCCCCGATAGTCCTGCGCCCACGGGTACCGCACCGGCAGGCCGAATTCGTCGGTCTCGCCGGTGGTGTCGCCGTACAGAGCAAAACTTCGAACCCTGCCCGACGCCCGGTTGTGGTACTTCTCGATCAAGCCCGCGTGCGCAACGACGAGCTTGCCGCCGTCGAGCACGAGGTGCGCGACGAGGCCGTCGCAGAACTCGAGCACCTCCCTGCGAAACTCTGCCGACTCGGCGTCGAGCTGTTCGAGGGTCTCGGCGAGACCGTGCGAGGCAGTGACCTTCCGGCCGCGGAGTGCCTTGACGAGCTTGATCTCGTGGTTACCCGGAACTGCCAATGCTGCTCCGGTACCGACCATTCCCATCACCAGTCGCAGGACTCCCACCGAGTCCGGTCCGCGATCGACGTAATCGCCGACGAACACGGCAGTCCGACCGGGCGGTGGCGTCGCACCGACCGCGCGGCCGGCGTCGTCCCGCTCGATCGTGTAACCCAGCACGCCGAGCAGGCTTTCGAGTTCGGCAAGGCAGCCGTGGATGTCGCCGATGACATCGAACGGTCCGGTCAGCTCACGTCGATCGCTGCGTAGCGGGGTGCGAACGAACGTCGCCGACGCCACCGCTTCGACACCGTCGAGTACGTGGACCGTGCGAAAGCCTTCCTTGGACAGTCCCCGAAGCGAGCGTTGCAACTGGGACTGCTGGCGGCGCAGCACATCTCGACCGAACATCCTGTCGGTGCGCTCGGCGTTGCGCTGTGCACACACCGGCTCGGGCACATCGAGCACGACGGCGACCGGTAGCACGTCGTGTTCGCGGGCCAACGCGATCAACGTCTTTCGCGCCGCGGGTTGCACGTTCGTGGCGTCCACGACGGTGAGCAGACCGGCCCGGAGCCTGGTTGCCACGAGGAATTCCAGCAGCGCGAATGCGTCCTTGGTCGCGCTCTGCAGGTTGGGGTCGTTGCTCACCATGCCCCGGCAGGCATCACTGGACACCGTCTCGTACGGACCGAAGTGCTGCGCGGCGAAGGACGACTTGCCGGACCCGCTGATGCCGACGAGTACGACGAGGGATCGATCCGGAATGTCGAAGGTACTCATCGGGTCTGCTCCTCTCGGGTGAAGACGGCCATCTGTGTCGGGGTGCCGTACATATCGTCGACGGGGCCGATTCCCTCGATGCGTACGTCGTAGGCGTGTTCACGTGCTACCGACGAACCCCAGTGCTCGAACTGCGCTCGGGTGAATTCGAATCGGTGATCGACGTGACGGAAGGTTCCCGGTTCGAGGCCGGGATACAGCACGTTGTACTCGGAGTTGGGTGTGGTGACGAGAACCGTTCGTGGACGCGCCTGAAGAAATACCGAACGCACCAACGCCGGAAGCCGATCGAGATCGACGTGTTCGATGACCTCCATGAGCACCATCGCGTCGAATCCGTGCAGCCGAACGTCGCGGTACGTGGCCGACGACTGCACCAGTTCGATCCGAGCGCGCTGCCTGTCGGACATGTCGTCCAGACGCAGCCTGCGCTGAGCCTTGGCGAGTGCACGATCACTCACGTCGGCACCGAGAATGCGATCGAAACTGTTGTCCGCGAGCAGCTCTCGCAGCAGACGACCCTCACCGCAACCGAGGTCGATCACCGACTTCGCGCCTGCACCCGTCAGTGCCGCCAACACGGCACGCACCCGATGCTCGGCCAGCGTCGGATCTCGCGGGGCTGCGTCGCCCTGCGGAGCGTCGGGCACGAGTCGGTCGAGCGCCGAGGCCACCAGTTCGCGACGGTGCGCCAGGTAGCGCGAGGCGATGAGCGAAGACTCCGGGTGATCCCCCAGCCAATCCCCTGCTGCTCGAACGAGTTTGTCGGCCTCGTCCTCGCCCACCCAGTAGTGCTTCCCGTCGTCGAGGACCGGAAGCAGGACGTACAGGTGCCGCAGGGCAGACGACAGCGTGAATGTTCCGGTCAAGACCAGATCGACGTACTCGGAGTTACCCCAGTGCGGCTGAGTCGGATCGAGCGGGATGGGCGTCGCGTCCACTTTCCAACCGAGGGGACCGAACATCCGTGACGCCAGGTCGGTCGCACCACGAGACGGCGCGGCAGGCATCGAGATCGTCAGATCGATTGCAGCAGAGACCAATTCAGGTCTTCCGGTACACACGCCGGCCAGCGTCTGCTTGAACAGTCGCGACAATGCCACCGCGAGCCCGGACGCTGCGCCGTCATTCACCAGAACTGCGACGGTGGTGCGCTCGGCCGAGACTTCCGGATACAGCACAGTGGTGGTGCCCATGGGCAGGTTCCAGCTCTGCACACGATCGGGGTGCTTGTGCAACAAATACCCGATGTCGGAGGAGTCCGGGAAATCGGTTGTGGCATTTGCAGTCACGGTCAGTAGCACCGCAGCGACGTTACGGGACAGTCGCGCCCGATGCGTCCCATTTTTCGGGCACGTCGGGCTGCGTCAATGGACCACTGCACACGTCTGACCGCGGCAACGGTCCATTCACTCACTGCGGGTGAACACTTCGGCCCGCGTGAATGGACCGTTGCATACGTCTGAGCGGTGCAAGGGTCCATTGACGCTCACGGGAGGGCGCACGCAAAAGCGGCACCCACCCTTTCGGGTGAGTGCCGCTTCAGGTACAGCTGGTGAAACTAGATCACTTGACGATCTTCGTGACGCGACCGGCTCCGACGGTACGACCGCCCTCACGGATTGCGAAACGGAGGCCGACATCCATGGCGACCGGCTGGATCAGCGTGACGGACATCTCGGTGTTGTCACCGGGCATGACCATCTCGGTGCCCTCGGGAAGGGTCACGACGCCCGTAACGTCCGTGGTACGGAAGTAGAACTGCGGGCGGTAGTTGTTGAAGAACGGCGTGTGGCGGCCGCCCTCGTCCTTCGAGAGGATGTAGGCGTTGCCCTCGAACTCCGTGTGGGGAGTCGTGGTGCCGGGCTTGATGATGACCTGTCCACGCTCGACGTCTTCGCGCTTGATGCCACGAACGAGGAGGCCGACGTTGTCGCCTGCCTGACCCGAGTCGAGCAGCTTGCGGAACATTTCGATTCCGGTGACGGTGGTCTTGGTCGAGCCGGGGCGGATGCCGACGATCTCGACCTCTTCGTTGACGTTGACCGAGCCGCGCTCGATACGTCCGGTGACCACGGTGCCACGACCGGTGATGGTGAAGACGTCCTCGACGGGCATGAGGAACGGCTTGTCGGTCTCACGGACGGGGTCCGGAACCGAATCGTCGACGGCCTGCATGAGCTCCATGACCGACTCGCCCCACTTCTCGTCACCCTCGAGTGCCTTGAGTGCGGAGACCTTGATGACCGGTGCGTCCTCGTCGAACTCCTGCGAAGCGAGGAGCTCGCGGACCTCCATCTCGACGAGCTCGATGATCTCGTCGTCGTCGACCATGTCGGCCTTGTTCAGTGCGACCAGGATGTACGGAACACCGACCTGGCGGGCGAGCAGCACGTGCTCGCGGGTCTGCGGCATCGGGCCGTCGGTTGCTGCAACGACCAGGATTGCGCCGTCCATCTGTGCCGCGCCGGTGATCATGTTCTTGATGTAGTCGGCGTGACCCGGTGCATCGACGTGCGCGTAGTGGCGCTTCTCGGTCTGGTACTCGACGTGGGAGATGTTGATCGTGATACCACGAGCCTTCTCCTCCGGAGCCTTGTCGATCTGATCGAAAGCCGAGGCCTCGTTCAGGTCCGGGAACTTGTCGTGCAGAACCTTGGTGATTGCAGCCGTCAGCGTCGTCTTACCGTGGTCAACGTGACCGATGGTGCCGATGTTGACGTGCGGCTTCGTCCGATCGAACTTCGCCTTCGCCACTGTGTGTCCTCCTGGACTGATCTGTGCGGGCCCCGACGGGGCCGGCACGCGTATGTGTTCTTACTTATTACAGGTCGAGCGTGGTCCAGCAAACGAAGAGAGAATTATTCTCCGTTGACCTTCGCGATGATTTCCTTCGCTACGTTCGCGGGAACTTCTGCGTACGAATCGAAGACCATGGAGTAGTTAGCGCGGCCCTGTGTCTTCGACCGAAGGTCTCCGATGTAGCCGAACATCTCCGACAGCGGAACCAGTGCCTTGACGATACGGGCACCGCTGCGTTCCTCCATGGCCTGGATCTGACCACGGCGGGAGTTCAGGTCGCCGATGACCTCACCCATGTAATCCTCGGGCGTGATGACCTCGACGGCCATGACGGGTTCGAGAATGACGGGGCTGGCCTTGCGGGCGGCTTCCTTGAACGCTTGTGAGCCGGCGACCTTGAAGGCCATTTCCGACGAGTCGACGTCGTGGTACGCACCGTCGAGCAGTGTGACCTTGACGTTGACCAGGGGGTATCCGGCGAGAACACCGTACTGCATGGCGTCCTGCGCACCGGCGTCGACCGAGGGGATGTACTCCCTGGGCACACGACCACCGGAGACCTTGTTCTCGAATTCGTAGGTCGCACCGTCTTCGCCCTCGAAAGGCTCGAGCTTGATGATGACCTTCGCGAACTGGCCGGAGCCACCGGTCTGCTTCTTGTGGGTGTAGTCGTGCTTCTCGACCGTCTTGCGGATGGTCTCGCGGTACGCGACCTGCGGCTTGCCGACGTTGGCCTCGACCTTGAACTCGCGACGCATACGGTCGACGAGGATATCGAGGTGCAGCTCGCCCATGCCGCCGATGACGGTCTGGCCGGTGTCCTCGTCCAGCTTCACCGAGAAGGTGGGATCCTCTTCGGCGAGCTTCTGGATTGCTGTTCCCAGCTTCTCCTGGTCGGACTTGGTCTTCGGCTCGATCGAGACCTGGATGACCGGGTCCGGGAAGCTCATGGACTCGAGGATGATCTGGTTCTGCGGATCGCAGAGCGTGTCACCCGTCGTGGTGTCCTTGAGGCCGATGACCGCGTAGATGTGACCGGCAGATGCGGTCGCGATCGCGTTCTCCTTGTTGGAGTGCATCTGGAACAGCTTGCCCAGACGCTCCTTCTTGCCCTTGGTCGAGTTGATGACCTGAGCGCCGGAGTCGACCTTGCCCGAGTACACCCGGACGTAGGTCAGCTTGCCGAAGAAGGGGTGAGTGGCGATCTTGAACGCGAGAGCCGCGAACGGCTCGTCTGCGGACGGCTTGCGAGTGATCTCCTTCTCCTCGTCGCCGACGGCGTGTCCGATGGTCTCGGCAACGTCGAGGGGAGACGGGAGGTAGTCGATGACCGCGTCGAGCATGGGCTGGACGCCCTTGTTCTTGAACGCGGATCCACACAGGATCGGGTACAGCTCGCTGTTGACCGTCATCTTGCGGATGGCGCCCTTGATCTCGTCGATCGTGAGCTCTTCGCCGCCGAAGTGCTTCTCCAGAAGCGCTTCGTCGGACTCGGCCACGGTCTCGAGCAGCATGGTGCGGTACTCGTCCGCGCGCTCCTTGAGGTTTTCCGGGATCTCCTGGATCTCGTACTTCTCGCCGAGCTTGGTCTCGCCACTCCACACGAGAGCCTTCATCTGCACGAGGTCGATGACGCCCTCGAAATCGTTCTCTGCGCCGATGGGCAGCTGGATGACCAGCGGCTTGGCACCGAGACGATCGATGATGGTCTGCACGGTGTAGTAGAAGTCCGCGCCGAGCTTGTCCATCTTGTTGACGAAGCAGATGCGCGGCACGTCGTACTTGTCGGCCTGACGCCAGACCTGCTCGGACTGCGGCTCGACACCTTCTTTGCCGTCGAACACTGCGACAGCGCCGTCGAGGACGCGGAGCGAGCGCTCCACCTCGACGGTGAAGTCGACGTGACCGGGGGTGTCGATGATGTTGATCTGGTTGTCGTTCCAGAAGCACGTCGTGGCAGCAGAGGTGATCGTGATGCCACGCTCCTGCTCCTGCTCCATCCAGTCCATGGTGGCTGCGCCATCGTGAACTTCACCGATCTTGTAGGAGATACCGGTGTAGAAGAGGATGCGTTCGGTAGTGGTGGTCTTGCCGGCATCGATGTGGGCCATGATGCCGATGTTGCGGACCTTGTTGAGGTCGGTCAGCACGTCCTGTGCCACGAGTTAACCCGCCTTGGTGTTGGAAGAGGTATTGCCTGAGCTGATCAACGCTCCGGCGGTATCGGATAGTTCCGAATACCGCCCGAGCGAGGAGATCACCAGCGGTAGTGGGCGAACGCCTTGTTGGCTTCGGCCATCTTGTGAGTGTCTTCGCGACGCTTCACAGCGGCACCGAGGCCGTTGCTGGCGTCGAGCAACTCGTTTGCCAGACGCTCGACCATGGTCTTCTCACGACGAGCGCGCGAGAACGTGACCAGCCAGCGCAGTGCCAGCGTGGTGGAGCGGCCGGGACGAACCTCGACGGGCACCTGGTAGGTGGCACCACCGACGCGACGGCTGCGAACCTCGAGGGCCGGCTTGACGTTGTCGAGTGCACGCTTGAGCGTGACGACGGGGTCGGTGCCGGTCTTCTCGCGAGCCTGCTCGAGCGCCTGGTAGACGATGCGCTCGGCGGTCGACTTCTTGCCGTCGAGGAGAATCTTGTTGACGAGCTGCGTGACCAACGGCGATCCGTAGACCGGGTCGTTGATCAGCGGCCGCTTGGGTGCTGGGCCCTTGCGTGGCATATCAGCTCTTCTCCTTCTTGGCTCCGTAGCGGCTACGAGCCTGCTTGCGGTTCTTGACACCCTGGGTGTCGAGCGAGCCGCGGATGATCTTGTAACGCACACCCGGGAGGTCCTTCACACGACCACCGCGAACGAGCACCATCGAGTGCTCCTGCAGGTTGTGACCCTCACCGGGGATGTATGCGGTGACCTCGACCGAGGAGGTCAGGCGAACACGCGCGACCTTACGGAGAGCGGAGTTCGGCTTCTTGGGGGTGGTGGTGTACACGCGAGTGCACACGCCACGGCGCTGTGGACTGCCCTTGAGGGCAGCGGTCTTCAGTTTCGCGACCTTGTCGGTGCGTCCCTTACGGACCAGCTGGTTGATCGTTGGCATGAACCGGCTTTCTTCGTGTCGATAAACAGGGATCTAGCAGTTGGAGCAAGAGAACACTGCTCCTCACCCGGTACTGCTGCTGCTCCAGTACTGCTACCGCGGGTCTCTTGCACCCCGCGGTCGGGTGTGTCGCATACCCCCACACGTCCAGCCGGTTGCGCGCTCTCAGAGCGAACGTGCGCACGGCTGTACCTCGCATAGGCACACAAACGGTCCGGCCAGGCCGGACACGACCCATAACGATACCCGGCGGCGCGGCCTCGGGTCAAAACACCCTTCGCCCTGATACGCAACCTATCTGCTCAGGTTGAGTGTGAGGTCGGCCAGCTTCGCCGCGGCCTGGCACGGATCGGGATGAGCGGCACCGGGCTGGTACTGCACCCACCACCCGAAGATGCCGTCCCGATCCGCCCCGGCCGAGACTCCGCACGAATCGGGATCGTTCGGACGCTGAGCCTGGATTGCCTTGCGGCCCTGCACCGTTGTGTCGGTGACGGTGTACATCATCTTTTCCTCGGCGGCCCGCTCGGCGGCCAGAGTGCCGGATTCGAACCAGTTGAACGTCACCTTCACCGTGCCCGCGGAGCCGACGAGATCCCACCGACAGATGGCCCCGAAGAAGCCGCGTTCGATGGCGTCGGCTCCGGTGGTCTCGGCGATCTGGTCGTCGGAGACGGCATCGCACTCGGTCAACAATTCGGTGAATTCTTGGCCACCGGAGCCTGCGAAGCTCGCCGGTCTCGCGGTTCCCTGGACGGTCTGGGCGCACCCGGCGACGAGCAACAGGGTCGACGCCGCCGCGATCACTCGTTTGCGCGTCATTGCTTGCGCTCCACGGTCAGAGTCGCGAGTTCGTTTCCGACGTCGCACGGCGGGCGCGCGGCAGGTCCGAGGGAGTACGTGATCGACCAGTGAAAGAAGTCGTCGCCGAACTGCACGCCTATTTCGCACAGGGTGTCCTGCTCGGCCTCGAACCCCGGGTTGCCGTCGATCTCGATGTCTTTCGCCGGACGGCCGATCAGCTCGGAACCGGCGCGTTCGCGTCCGATAGGGCTGCCGCGGTACCAGGAGAAGCTGACTCCCGGTCCGCCGAACCCCGTGGTCTCCCACTGGCACCCGACGGAATTGCGGGTGATCTGCGCGAACGGGCCCGCTCCGAACGCGGACTGCACCTCGGCGTCGGTGATCGATCCGCATTCACCGAAGAAGGGACCCGGCTCGTACACCGTGGTCGTCGGAGCAGTCTCTTGCGTCGATGCAGCGTCGTCCTCCGCACCGCCGCACCCGGCGATCAGCACGGCTGTTGCCGTCACGACCATCGCGAACCGTCTCGTCATCTGCTACGGGGCCGAGAATCCGCCGACGCCGGGAATGTCGAACACGATTCCGGAGGCAAGGACGTGCGCGGTGAACAGGACCGGCCCGCTGCCGGTATCGGCGACGACCGGCCCCGCGGGCTCGAACACGCCGTTTCCCTGCCGGCAGATCGGTGCGTTGACCGACCCGGTGCGTCCGTTGGCGATGTTGACGAAGTCGACCTGCAGGCTGGCGAAGTTCTGGTACGACGTGCAGATCCGCGGATCGGCGGCACGGCCCCAGATGTGGGTCAGTCCCGGAGTCTCGGTACCGGCGACCTCGATCGTGCCGATCCACTGATCCGGAACGATGAGTCCGCCGACGGTGACTCCGAGGTTGGGAATCTGCAGAACGGGGACGGGAACCGGTCCGGGCGCGGGTACGGGCGTGTTCTCGCCGGGTGCAGGCGGCGCATCGGCAGGCGGTTGCGCCTGTGCGACCGGCGCGAGGGCCATGGTGCCCACAGCCGCGAATGCGGCTGCGAGGAGACCGAATCGAGTCCGACGAGCCATACCTGGGTGTCTCCTGGTCCTTTGGAAGCGAGTCGCCATACGTTACCGCGAAGGGGCGAGCTTCCGGCCCTGGACGTAGACGCCGACGATCGCGGGCTCGCGCATCGACATCAGCAGCGCGAACAGGGTCTGGTCTCGGGCGAGCTCGGCATCGTCGGCGCGGACCCCGTGGTCGATCGCCGCCGCGAGCTGGGGCCATGCGGACGGATCGACCACGACGAAATCGGCTTCCTTGCCCGCGTCGAAGTTGCCGATTCGGCTCTCCATGTCCAGCGCTCGTGCCCCGGCGAGGGTTCCGGTGAACAGCAATTCGGCGGGATGCAGGGACAGTCCGGCGTCACCGGCCTCGGAGATGTGCACCTTGAACGCGTCGGCGAGGACCTGCGGCAACAGCCACTCGTCACCGCCGCCGAAGTCCGATCCGATGGCGATGTTCACCCCCGCGGCGACGGTTCGCTTCCACGGCATCGTGCCCGAGCCCAAGAACTGCTGCGAGGTGGGACAGTGCGCGATGGACGTGCCGGTCTCTGCCATTCGCGCGAGTTCGACGTCCTGACAGTGCACCGCGTGGGCCAGGACGGTGCGCGGGCCCAGAAAGCTCTTCCCACCGACCTGCGAGCCCGGCAGAAACTTGCCGTCGTAGGTGTCGAGGTACGTCTCCACCCCGTAGGCGTTCTTGGTGGCGTCGATCTCGCCGGTCCCCGGCCGGTTATTCTCGTTCAGGTGTGTGTGGAAGTAGACGCCTCGGGCGCGCACGGAATCGTAGAGCTCGCCGAGGTTCTTCAGCGTCTGCGTCGTCACCGAGAGCGAGAACCGCGGTACGACGGCCACGTGCAGCATCGCCGTGTCGACATCGCCGGTGTCGGCGGCGTGCCACTTCTCGATCTCCTCGGACACCAGTCGGATGGCCTCGTCCTCACCGGTGATCAATGCCTGCGCCGACGCCGGGCCGGTGGTCTGGACCCCTCGGCCGCTGACGATGCGTAGCCCGTGCTCGAGTGTTTCGGCGAACAGCGAATCCTGCGCATGCGGGAACGCCGATCCGAACACCATTGCCTGCGTGGTTCCGGCCCGGATCCGCGCGGCGCAGAAGTCTCTGGCCGCAGCGGCAGCGAACTCGGGATCGGCGAAGCGGGACTCGGACGGAAAGATGCACGTGTTCAGCCACTCGAGCAGTTGCCCGCCGCCGTAGGAATCTCCGGCGTAGGTCTGCGGGAAGTGAATGTGGGTGTCGACGAATCCCGGCAGCAGGAACGCGGGCCGATGGTCGGCAACCGTATGCTGCGCGAATTCGGTTGGGAGCGAATCGAACTCACCACAGAACTCGATCTTGCCGTCGTCGCCGACCACGAGGGCACCGTCGGGAATCGACACCAGCGCGGCGGCGGCGTCGAGCACCGTGGGCGAGCCGGCGACGTGAAAGATGTGGCCGCGGTGCACGCGTGCAATTTCGGAAGTCACCCGCCAGACTCAAGCACACGTCGATCGGAACTGCAGATCGTGCGGCTCTCTACTGCGCTACCGCTCCCGCGGCGGACAGCCGCGCGTTCAACGACGCATCCAACACCTCTGCCCACGAGCGCACGACCTCGGCACGTCGTCGTGCGTCGTCGGTCAGCACATCGGCCAGACCCAGACCGCGGGCGAGGTCGAGGGTTGCCTGAACGAGACGGTGGGTGACGGGATCGTTGTCGTCGACCCCGAGGTTCTCGACGGCCATCTTGTGGGCCCGACGACCGAACCGTTCTTCGAGAGGAACGATCCGATCGCGCAACTCGGGGTCGGCCGAGGCCGCGGTCCAGACCTGCAGTGCCGCTTTGAACATCGGCCCGGTGTAGTACTCGACGAGCCGCTCCACCACCAGTGTCGTCCGGCCGGGGCCCGCCGGTATCTCCTGGGCCTCGCGGCGAGCGCTGTCCATCCGGGTGTCGAACATGTACTCGAGCGCTCCGGTGATCAGGTCCTCACGCGTCGGGAAATGATGCTGGGTCGCGCCGCGGGAGACGCCTGCACGTTCGGCGACCACGCCGACCGTCGTTGCCACCCAGCCCTGCTCGGCGAGTGAATCGATCGTCGCCTCGAGCAGTCGCTGACGCGTCACCCGGCTGCGGTCCTGCTTGGGTTCGCGCGCCATCACCATCGCCATACTCCCTACTACCGACCCGACTTCTCGGCCGCTCTACTTCTCGGCCGCCCAGGACGGGGGCCTCTTCTCCAGAAAGGACATCATCCCCTCTCGGGCCTCGTCGGATGCAAACAACCTGGCCGATTGCTCGGCGACGGACGTCCCACGCTCGTCCATCTCGCGCCTGATCGCGGCCGTGGTGGCCGACTACATGATCGTGTTCAGGAAGTGTTCGCCGCAGGGCCTGGCCGAGTCGAAGCGCCTC